>NZ_JQKQ01000071.1:0-1120 GCF_000746135.1 Bacillus sp. UNC322MFChir4.1 | reverse complement strand
GAAAGATGATTTAGAATACAGTGAAAAAGGTTTTATCAAAAGAACCTCAAAAAACATTGAATTGATTTTAGATAATGTTTTGGGTGATTCCCTTGCATGGGATGAATTTTCCTCACAAGTGACCTTACAAGGGGATTTACCGTGGAGGAAATTAGACCCTGATAATACAGAATGGAAATCACATGATTGGAATCAATTAGAACACTGGTTAGGGGTTGAATGGGAAATTTACGGCAAAGCAAAGATTGAAAATGCTTTTGTCCATATAACCCAAAAAAGAAGTTTTCACCAAATCAAATCATTCATTGAATCGGTTCAATGGGATGGGGAAATCAGAGTACCGACTTTGTTTATTGATTATCTAGGTGCTGAAGATTCAGAGTACACAAGGGAAATCACAAAAAGATGGTTAACAGGTGCTGTTAAAAGAATCTATTCCCCAGGCTGTCAATTTGAAATAATGCCTATCCTTGTGGGTGCAAAGGGAATCGGTAAAAGTGTTATTGGTTATAAGCTGGCAAATGAAAAATGGTTTACTGATTCATTAATTAATTTAGACCCTAAAATTTCAGGCGAAATCCTTGCAGATAATTGGATATGTGAATTTCCTGAAATGAAAGCATTCAAAAATAAGTCTGATGAAGAAATCAAAATGTTTATTTCAAGTAAAAATGATAAATACCGTGGTGCTTATGAAAGAGGAAATGCAACAGACCACAAAAGACATTCTGTTTTTTATGGTACAAGCAATAGAGCTGAAATTTTAACAGATGAAACAGGGGAAAGAAGAAGATTCCCTATCAAATGTAATGGGAACGGCAATTTAGACCCTTTCAAGGATTTAACACCTGAAACGATTTCACAAGTATGGGCTGAAACAAAATATTATTATGATATGGGTTATCTCACATGGATTGATAAGGATTTACAACAGGTATTCGAGCAAGATATTTTCCGTGATTTCCAAGATATTGACCCTTTACAGGATGAAGTACAAGAATATGCAGAAGCTGTCCTAACAGCCGAAAACAGGGTGCATTTATGTGAACGTGAGATATGGGATAAGGTTGTCACCAATGACCTGAAAAACAAGCCCACAAAACGTGATTCAGACCGAATC
>NZ_JQKQ01000070.1:0-1240 GCF_000746135.1 Bacillus sp. UNC322MFChir4.1 | reverse complement strand
ATACAAAGCAAAACCATACAAACCAAATGAAAAAATAAAATAGATTGGCGTTTGTAACTGTAACACTTCATATGCATATTTTTGAGTTATAACCAGTAATCCGACTGAACATATGATGCCAAATACTCCTCGAAATAGAGTGTATTGTAATTGTCGTTTCCGAGGATTGATAGCAATCCATATCGCCCACAAATTTAAAAAAGCAACTGGAGGAGTTACTATATATACATAGAGTAATCGAAAAGGATTCGCAAAAGCAGGCAAAAGAACAAACACGTCTGCCCCCAAAAGGACAAGGCCAATTGCGTGGACTCTTATTTCATTTACAGGATAAACAGCCATATAATGTGCAAAAGCTTTCTTATTAAAATCTATACTTTTTTTCATGTTAATTAAACCACCCCACTACTGTTGAACAAGTTTTTTTCGCACCCGTTTTCACCATATCTTTAATACTATTATCTTCACCATCTAAATCAACATCCCATTTCACACCTTCTGTTGCAAATGAATATCGTTAATATATTAAAAAAGGAACCTCCATAGATTCCTTTCCCTGTTTCTAGATCATATTTAATTAAGCATTCCTACAAATGCCTCTTCTTCCTCATCTACAAAACCTACAAATATAATTTCTTCAATAGCATCATGATTAAATACAAATGTATAATCAGGATCAATGTATCCTTCTGGATAAAAACAGCCAATGTAGTCATACATAACAGGTTCTTCAACCATAAGTAGTTGTTTTCTTCCGTAAATTACAATCTTTTTTGTCCCTCCTTTTAACAGAACAATAGAGCCATTTGGTAACAGCTTTTCTTTAGAAAATTGCATAATTCTCCGCCCTTTCTTATACGGCTTATATATTTTTCAAAGATTACTTGAATAGCACAGAATCTCACGTGCACCATCCTATCGTTTTCTATTAAGTATTATTTATCCCTATATCCACTCTTGATCTTTTTACTCTAAGGTATAGCCTGGTATGGATTTTCAAATCCTTTAACTTCTTCCATCCCTATCATTCGAAATAGAAAAAAGACCTCTCTGCTATCTAAATGTAATTCCGTATTCATATTAACTCTCTCTTCTATTTTTTCTATCCTTTAACCAACTATAAGAAGAATGCGATTATATACTTGAAATTCAACAAATTCTCTTTAAAAGCCTATACGTACTTTCCCTCCATCTTCTATATGCTTCCGTAAATAATAATACTTATGGAGTTCTATAATCA
>NZ_JQKQ01000069.1:0-1315 GCF_000746135.1 Bacillus sp. UNC322MFChir4.1 | reverse complement strand
AAAAAAAAAAGCATGTTTTGAAAAAAGATTGATCAAAAACATTTTTAATATATTCAATTGAATCGTTTTCTTATAAAAAAGTTTGATTATATCTCAAAAATCCCTTCAATCTTCTTCATTATTTCAAAGGATCCTGAACTTTTATTTGAAAGTATCGCTATCTTGATTCCTGACTTAGGATAAAAAGCAGAATGGAAGCTTACGCCAGGGTCATATCCCATTACATGATACTTAATTATAGATTCTTCACTTTTAGTGATCCAAAGTCCATATCCATAATCTACCCCATCTTTAACATGGATTTGTGAATTCAAAAGTATTTCTGTACACTCTTTACTCAAAAGCTGATGATTAAACAAAGCTTCCCAAAATTTGATCATATCTGATGATGTAGTAAAAGCACCCCCATCAGCTCCACCTTTTATCGGAATAGAGTAGATATTTGTTCTCCATGTTCCATCTTTATTATCTATGTACCCATAGGCAGTGTTTTTAGGGAGTTGATCTAAAGGAAAATATCCTGAATCATTCATTCCACATTGTCGGAAGAGATTTGATTCAATATAGTTGGTAAAAGAAAGTCCTGATTGTTGTTCTACGATTAAACCTAAAACAATGAATCCGGCATTATTGTAGTGGAATTTATCTCCAGGTTGGAACATCATATTCTCCTTTTGAAATAAAGGCAGAAAATCTTTCACTTCATTCAAAAGATACATAGGTGTTTGTTTCCAGAGGTCTTCAAAGTTATCCATTACTTGTTCATCAAAATAGTCCGGTATTCCAGAAGTGTGAGTCAAAAGGTGATGAATTGTTATGTCTTTGTTAAAATACGGAAATTTTATGTTCAAACAATCTTCAATACGAGTGTCAAATGATAGTAGACCTTTTTCAACGAGTTGGCAAATCGCAATAGCTGTAAACAACTTACAGCCAGATGCAATTCCAAAACGTGTATGAACATTATTCAATGTTTGATCAGCCCTGTTCGCATAACCAAATGCTGATTCAAATAAGATTTCATCGTTATCCTTGATGTAAATAGCTCCAGAAAATTGTTCATCTATTATGTTATGAATTGCTTTAGTAAGGTTTAAAACTCGATTACTCAAAATAATTCCCCCTCATTCTATTAAATTAATGTCATTCGTTTTGTCTTTTCTTCCTCATTAATAAATAGTAATGTATTATTCCCCATTTCAATACGAATTTCCTTTTACTCATTAATACCAGGAGAGAATAAAGTCCAGCTTTTCAGGATAGGATTTTGAGTGAATAACCCCTCCTTATCCACCTTACGGTCTGATTGAAGAAG
>NZ_JQKQ01000068.1:0-2736 GCF_000746135.1 Bacillus sp. UNC322MFChir4.1 | reverse complement strand
ATGCTCATTATCTTTACAGTGATATCTTGACCAAAATTTAGTATAGCTATAAGACCGATTACTAATACAAGCGATAAAATGGCCCTTGGAGGCTCCTTCATGTGCAATTGATTTACGATAAAACTACTTGCAGTATTTGTAAGTGCAACCGAATACATCAGCACAATCGTATAAATTGAGACGAAATATACTATATTAAAAATGATACTTGCCTTATTTCCGAAATACTCTCTTATTGTACCTGTAATCCCCTCATCAGCAGAATTGGAAGCGTATATCATTTTAGCAAGCGCCCTATGCGAGTAATACATAACTGGATATGCAAGGATGGTAATTAACAGTAATGATAATAACCCACCTGAACCTGCATTAATAGGTAAAAAGAGTACTCCTGCTCCAATTGCTGTTCCAAAAAGACTCAATGCCCAGGTTGTATCCTGTTTATGCCACTTTTTAGGGTCTAGATATTTCTCATTTTTTACTGCAGTATTTTCAGCTTGAAATTCTATGTTTTTTGCAGTATTCCCATTCATATAATAATTCCTCCTTGTACCCTATTCTTACATCCTTTTTAAGGTCTAGGAATATAGACCATTCTTGAAAAATAAATTGCTTACAAGGTGCGCCGTATGTGTGTCCTTCTTCTAAGTTGATCAAAATCGAAACATTCGCTAGTTATCAACCTGATGAATTTGTTAGCGTTTACAAAATATTTTAATTGTATAGTAGTATATTTTAGTGATAATGGCCCTCAATACCCAGACATCCTTAGGAGAACAATAGAGAATAGAATTGTTAACTATTTCACAATATTACCAATAACTGTTTACTGATTTGATTGTTTCTCTCCAAAGATTTTATTTTTAATGGCAATCCCTGTAGGTGTGGCCGCAACTCCGCCTAAACCTGTCTCTCTTAATTCGCGAGGCATCTGTCTTCCAACTCTATACATCGCTTCAATAACTTCGTCAGAATTGATGATATTGTTTACGCCAGCTAATGCGATGTCCGCTGCTGCTAAAGCATTTGCCATTCCGATGGCGTTTCTCTTTACACAAGGAATTTCTACCAAACCAGCGACCGGATCACAAACTAAACCGAGTAAATTTTGTAATGCGGTTGAGAAAGCTTCAGAAGATTGCTGCGGTGTTCCTCCGCCAGCTTCTACCGCTGCTGCTGCAGCCATTGCTGAGGCACTACCTACTTCAGCTTGACATCCTCCGTACGCTCCGGCAATACAAGCGTTATTTGCGACTATCGTTCCAAATAACGCTGAAGTGAATAGAAAATGGATCATATCTTCATGACTTAACTGCAACGTATCTTTAATACTAAATAGGACTCCCGGGATCGTCCCACTCGCACCTGCTGTTGGAGTTGCACAAATAGCTCCTAATGCAGCATTTACTTCATTAACACCGATCGCACTTTGAATCCCTAACACCATCAAATCTCCAGAAAGAGTTTTTCCATTTTCTCGATATTTTTTTATTTTAACAGCATCGCCTCCGGTTAAACCAGTTGGAGAAAATACCCCGTCGCCCTCGACACTTTTATTTATGGCATTTTCCATAGTTGTTAAATTTCTTTCCATTTTACTCCAAACTTCTTCATAAGAAGTTTTAGTTTGTTCGATTTCCTGTTCGATTGCTAATTCATAAATTGGCTTTTGTCTTTTATTAGCTGCATCCACAATTTCTTTTATAGACATATACATATTTTTTCACCTCTTAATGTACTAAAGAATAATGATATTAGCTATATTGCTTAAACTTCCCAATTCCATTTGAACATTACCAGGCAATAGAGAATCCAAAGCAAATGCATATAAATATTTTCCGTTTTCTTCCAAACTATGAAAGTCGTTAATTTCCACATCATATTGTTTAAAGATCCTGCGTAAGACAAATTCAAAGTCAGCTCTTTCGGAAATCGCAATAATAACTGGCAATGGCCCCTGCAGTTCTAAGCTAAATCCGTCAACTTCAACATGTTTGACTTCAATTAATCCGCCGCCGATCGAAATACCCACTGTTCTAATACTTCGACTTTCATCCTCTAAATATACATCTGCCGTATTTGGATGGCCAGCAGGACTATCACCTGCTTTTTCAATAAAGGTAATGTCAATTCCTTTAGATTCTGCTATTTTAATAGCATCTGGCACTCTGCTGTCATCGGTAGCAAATCCTAATATCCCAGCAATAATTGCAAAATCAGTTCCGTGTCCTTTATGGGTTTCAGCAAATGATTCATAATACCTTACCACGACTTTTTTTGGAAGACCTTGAAATAATTTATTGGCAACTGTTCCAATAGCTAAAGCACCTGCAGTATGTGAACTTGAAGGACCTATCATTACCGGCCCAATCACATCAAAACAACTTTTGTATTTAACAACCTTTTTTTCTTTAACAGTTACTAAATTCATGTTCATATCAGCACCCCCATAATTTATTATTTTTAACTGCAGTTGAATCTGAGGTATTGGAATCTCCAATTCCAAATATGTTCCAGCCTTTATTTTCTGCAATTACATTTGTTCCATAAATCAGAACAGGGCAATCTATTAAAATGTCAGCTTGAGAAAGAGATTCAATTGTAATAAAGTGAAACTTTAATCAGTGGGGGTTTTCTTCACCCCCCACTGATTATTAGTTGAACCAATCGGGCTTTTACGGGCAGTTTATCTCCCACCTAACTTCTTAAGAAAAGCGGAAGCGGCTCGTTCAGAAT
>NZ_JQKQ01000067.1:0-2850 GCF_000746135.1 Bacillus sp. UNC322MFChir4.1 | reverse complement strand
CACACCCGTTCCCATACCGAACACGGAAGTTAAGCTCTCTAGCGCCGATGGTAGTTGGGACTTTGTCCCTGTGAGAGTAGGACGTTGCCAGGCAACTTGAGACGAGTCAGAATGACTCGTCTTTTTTGTATATACATAAATACAATGCTAAACAAGGGAGAAAGAGTATGAATAAGTTTGGGATTTTTTCGTTTCTAACGTTCATCGCAAGTGTATTTTCGTTCTTAGTTCTAAGAGGGCCTAATGCGAATTTATCCTTGATTATTGTCATTCTAGGTACACTTTCACTACTTGGAATTGTTTTCGCTATCATATCAAAGCAGTGGTTATCAGGAATAATTGGTATTGTATTAAATGGCGGAGTATTGGTAAGTGTATATTTCCTATTGCTTGCAAAGGGAATTGCTGATTAATATGTTTTTAATTGATCAAGGGGATTTAATGGAATAAACCTTATAAAAAGCTCAGAGCTAAAACTTTGAGCTTTTTTACGTGTTAAATACTGCGTGAATCTACTTGCGAATATCATTGTTATTTAAGATTTTTTCCGAAAAAAAAAGATCGCCTCGTTGACGATCTTTTTAAACTACATCTCCAGTTACTAACATGGAACGCTTTTGAAGGCTATCAGAACGAAGACTATACGCGACTACCTTTTTCTTATACTGTTTGATTACATCAACGTGGTCGTTGTAACTGTATATAGAAAAACTAACATCCTTCTTGCCCCTCTTAGTATTGATGACCAATGGTGTTCCACTGCTCTGTGGAGGGAAATAGTATTTCTCTAAAAATAGCGCTTGGTTAAATTGATTAATAACTTGAATCTTTTCTTCACCTTCTAAAGATTTTCCATCGATGGTTACGGTAGCAGCCGTATCATCGAGCGTTGGGTGTAATTGAAATTTGTTGGTAAACGATTCTACAACAGAAGATGGAAGAGAAGTTAGTATTAATTTAAGAGTAAACATAATAACCAACGAAACTATAAACCAGGTTGTCATATTTTATCATCTCCATTACGTTTTAAAATAACATTATGACAGTACTTATATTGGTAATCAGCTGATAGACATATAAAAATAGACCATAATGGCCTATTGTTTATTAACTGTTCATAATTTCCATTTTATCATAGGGTAGTTAGTTGATTTGTGTATATTATGTGAAACTTTATGAATTTATCTCATTTTTTAGGGTCAACGTTATCATTATGAAGCAAAACAGCGTCAAGCAAATGATGATGAAATTTCGCAATTAATTATTGAAGCCTTTTGTAAAATAACGTTTGAATTATATTATTAATGAATGGGGAGGATTATGGATTTGGATTATTTCAAGTGGAATTATGCTACTCTTATGTAATAGATTTGTTAAAAAGAGAGCATTAGAACCGCTTGTTGATTTCCAACAAGTAGTAAAGGCGATTGCTAGAAAAGAGTAGCATTTCACTTTACCACACACTCCTATTAAAGAAATTAATAATCTATCAGAATCTTTTTTAACTTTACAAGGTCGCTTGAAAGAAGCTTTGGAAAAACAAGAGCAAATGGAACAAGAACGGAAGTTGTTTTTTTCTTCTATTATACATGATTTAAGAACTCCCTTATTTTCAATAAGGGGATATTTAGAGGGGTTAAAAAAAGGAATTGCAAATACACCTGAGAAAAGGAAGAAATATATAGACATTAGTTATGAGAAAGCAAGTGTTTTAAATGAATTAATTTCTGATTTACACTCTTTCACCCAAGTGAATTATTTAGAAAAGCCTTTGGATCTAGAAGAATTAAATTTCACCGCTGTTATGAAGGAATTAATTCAAGGATTTGAACCAGAATTAGTGAAAAAAGAACAAGAAATAACTTTTACTTCGTGTGGGGATATTATTTTTAAGGGAGATTATTATCTATTATCTCGTGCAGTTAATAATATTTTATCAAATGCAATACAATATACTCCTGTTAAAGGACAAATACAGGTGAACTTAGAGATTAGTGTAGAAAATCATATTTGTTTATCAATATCAGATAACGGTCCTGGTATTCTAGATAAGGATATTCCATATATATTTTCTCCTTTATACAGAGGAGAAAAATCGCGAAATCGAAAAACGGGGGGCTTGGGTTTAGGCCTTACCATTGCTAATAGTATTGTTAATAAGCATAACGGGAAAATTGAAGTTTTTAATAATAATGATAAGGGTGTTACATTTAGAATTATTCTGAAATTATGAACAAAGAAAGGCGTGCTCCTTTCTTTCAAATTTAGTACTTCTAATCATTTCTTATAAAACTACTCCACTCATTGTGAGAAAAGTATATTACGATGAGTGAAGAACGTGTCATTACGGTTGTGGTGATTGTAACAGGTGAGAAAAGTGATGGGAAATACCCTTAAATATTCGATGAAGCTTATTCAGAAATAGCTATATATTGCGTTTTATAATAACAGAAGGGTCCATTCTAGTATTTTGGACTTATTGCCAAATGAATTTTATTAAAGAAGTTAGAGCATGAAGCGAGACTTTTTCTTGTCGGATAGTATGCCCAAATTAGGAGGTTAATCCGATTTATACTTCATTAACAGGGCGAGTGTGGTGTTCTCCTCTTAAATTAATATATTTTTAAAAAAGACATTGACTCTTATTAAATAAGGGTGTAATATTATACGAGTCGCTGATGAAACAAATCAAAAACGCGACAAACAAAACAAAAAACTTAGTTGACATTGAATAACTGAGATGTTAACATAAGGGAGTCGCAATTGAGCGGCGGATGAGTTCTTTGAAAACTGAACGAAACAAACAACGTGAAACGTCAATTTTTATTTATGATGCTAGACAAACACTTT
>NZ_JQKQ01000066.1:0-4232 GCF_000746135.1 Bacillus sp. UNC322MFChir4.1 | reverse complement strand
CCTATAAACTGTAGGGCAAGGTTATGTCCGAACAGTATAATCTACGCCTGTGGAGACTGTGTAAGACGCAGTGGGACACCCCACTACGCAACGGTTTATGAAACAGGAAGCCCCTTCTTCAATCAGACCGTAAGGTGGATAAGGAGGGGTTATTCACGTAATATGTATATCTGTTCCATAATTAATAAGTTTTAAATTTTTTGCTACTGCTTGTGAAGCAAAATTATCCCAACTAGTGCTATAGAGGGGGATACGTTTTTCTTCTTGTACTGCTATGGCCCAAGCAGTTACAACATCAGACCCGTATCCTTTTCCTTGGAAGCCTTCTAATGTTTCTACACTTGCTTCAGAAGCTACAGATGTACTTCTTGCGCTACAACATATAGAAACTGCTGTTCCTTCATCAATAATTGCGAAACAGGGTTGTCGCCATTCTAGTTGGTCTAACAAGTTTGAAAAGTTACATTGCAGAAGTTCTTTATTTGTGTCGGTTATCCTTGTCACTCTATTTGGCATATTTAAATGATTTGAAAACGTAAAAGCAGGCCCGATCCAAATATTATTTATTTGTTGCTCTCTACTTAAAATGTTAATGATCTTTGCTAAATTTATGTAATTAGGATGTTTGCTGACCAATTGCTCAATCTCACTTACTATATCGTTGGTAAGGTCATAGCGATATTTCGTTACATTACCACCACTGGTACAACCTAGAAAAAAACGGGGTCCAATTGGATGTCCCGGTTCATTCACACTTATCATTCTTCCTAATAGGTCATGGGAAAATAAAACATTTGCCTGAATTGCCATTAATTCAAAATATAAAAGCAAATTATATCCTCCTCCCTAGTAATAATATATCAGACTTGGAGAATCTAAGATGTAATAAGCAAAGGAAGTGGAATTAGTCGAAGAAGTAATTTTATAACAAAAGTGTTAATTGGTAGGGGGGAACGAATTAACACTTTCCAAAATTAATCTTCATAACATATTTTGTAGTAACTTATACGAAAGTGAGTTGAATAATAATGTTTTATCCTTATCTTCACAACCAAATGAGAATTCCTGCTGGGTATGGTGCTAGTGTAACGCAAAGTGGAGCACAAAGTACAATTCAAGCTGTTCAACAAGCATTACAAGCACAGCAACAGGCGCAACAAATGCAGCCTTACTATCCAGTGCAATATTATTACCCAATGCATATTACACAATATGGAATATCTATTTCAACGATTCCGTATGGAACTGAATATAATTTATAGTAAATAATAGCTGCTTAATGGAAACTTATTCATGTCAGTAAAATTCGATTCGTTTGAGGACTATCGTAATGAAGGAAAACGAAAGTGGTACAAGTTCAATAAAAAGAGCAGCTAGCAAAAGCTAACTGCTCTACAAAAGAAATATGAGGTCGCTTCGTTAAAATCATCTGTAATAAACGGGATTTGAAATAGTATGCAGTGGAGAGAAAAGGATAAATAATTTTAGACTGTTCCAATTTGATTTTGATCAGCTACATCTGAATCAAATGTATTCGTACCGCTTACACCGTTAAAGGTATTTAGAACAAAAGCAACGTTAGATGAACCGGATCCGTTATAAGCTTTCGTATTTTCTTTCGGGGATACATTATAGAAGTCTCCTAAGTTAAAAGAACCGTTACTATTTTGAACGACTAAGTTCCCAACAACAGACGGCATATTTTCACCTACTTTATCAGGGATTGTTTAAATCACTATATGATTCATTCTTTGAAAGGGTTCGATAGCAATTTATTTATGGAATTGCGAAGGGATTAAAAGACCAATTACGTGAATAGAAGAAGCAGTCACAGCAGATGAAAAAGAAAAATAAGAAAGAAATAAAGAGCAGCTGAGTAAACGTAATATTGAAGATTAAATGGGGATTCGTGGTCCGCGACATAAGCGTCGACGTTGTGCATTAAGACAGAAGTAATTAAAAATAAAAAGGAGTCAAAAATCGCTAGAACTGCAACACAGGAATGTTTGGAAGGTATTCTTGAAAGTGTACGGAGTAAAAAAATTAGAAGAACGTGGTATCCCTCATGCTGCTTATGCATATGGCTGCTATGTATCTGTGGAAGATGCGATTTTAGAAGCAAAGGATTTCATGGCTCGTATGAGTCCTAACGCTAAATTTTTAGTGCTAGACGTTGAGGATGATACTTTATCAAGCTGCGGTAGAACTAACCTGGCAAGAGCGTCACAGGCGTTTATCGAAACTTGTAAAGCTGCAGGACGGAAAGTAGGTTACTATGTATCTCATCATATGCTCTTATGGATTACAAAATGTACAAGCTGATTTCTTGTGGATTCCTCGTTATGGAGCAAAACCTGCATATGCATGCGATAATTTGGCAATATGCTGATAATGTAACAGGCGGTTATGTAGAAGATATCGGCAACTGTAATGTAAATAAACTTATTGGCGATAAGTCACTAGAATGGTTTATAGGGAATGATTTTCAACTTGCTCCTCCACAAGAAGATATTTTAGGATACCTTACAACGACTGCTGATGTAGCTAATATTCGTAAAGAACCTAATGTAAATGCACCTATTATGCGTCAAGCTACAAAAGGGCAAGGGTATACTTATTATGAGTGGGCTTATGATGGTTCTCATTTTTGGTACAAGGTAGCAGAAGATAATTGGATGCGAGATGATACAGCATCTATTAACAAAGATGGTAAATCTAAAGGTGTCGTGTGGGTTAATGCAACTGATGTCAATCTTAGAAAAGGTGCAAGTACTGGTGATCCTGTTATGAATAAAATTACAAAGCGTTCTGCTTATGACGTTCATTATCGTTACGAAAATTGGATTTATGTAACGGGTGAGGGCGTTGAAGGTTGGGTGTACTTTGATAAGGAGTATGTACATTGGCTTAGATAATAAAAAAATCCGGCTCTTGCGAGTCGGATTTTCTTTAACTCTATTAAAATGTTATAATTGTCAATTGAAATGCAGTTACTTTTAGCAAAGTTTTGCAGTTAGCTATTTAAAAGCGTAAGCATATCTCTTTTAAATATAGCAGCTATTTCTGCTTCCTCTAATGAATCTCCCCATCTAAAAATTATATCATCTTTTGGACAGAGATGAATGGAAAGGTTAAAATAATCTATTTCATCTTTCCATTGGTTATATTCATTGAATGCTTTTCCGAAGATTCTGCTAATATTTGCTTCCCTAAGCATATCACTATTTTTACTTGCAATGATTGTAAATCTTTTAGGATTACTAGAAACTATTTCAATGGCAGCTGGAAGTTTCTCGAGACAAAACTCTGCAATGCTTGAGTAGAAAGTTGTTCCTCCAACTTCCATTTCAACTTCTGGACCCTTATTAAACCCCTCAAGTTGCCATTTGGTTTGAAGAGACTTCCATACCTTTCGGTATTTTTCAATCTTAGAGTTTTTGTCTTTGATTTCAATAGCTGCAAGCAAGTAGAATTTGTATACATTAGTTAAATCATGTTTCACAAATACTTGCTTGATTTCAGTGCCACATACTTCTTTGAATTGATTTTTTTCAGTTGGGCTAAATAACATGGAGCCATTAACACTGAATAAACTTAAATTTGGTAAATTACCGACTCTTTTGGTTGCTTCATCCTTGCTAAACCATTTGTAGTATGAGAATGCATCTTCTACTTCATTCCAACACTTCATCTTATCACCTCAATTTTAATAGTCATAATGCTTCCCATGTACATCATTGAAATGTGATCCTCTATTTTGGGATGGATCATCTGGGTAAGTATGACCGCCTGAATGCTCTCTTATAATCTTACCATCTTTGAAATGATAGTCCCTTCCAGGTATAGGGTTCCCCCTTTTATCTATAGCTGGTGTAACCTTAGTTAGCTGTTCATTAACAGGAATATCACTTGCTCTCTTAGCTTCGTTGAAAGCTCCACTTCTCTTTGCTCCTTTAGGAGTGAAATTTGGCGGTCTTTGTCCTTTTTCTGCTTTTACATAGTCTTTGTAGTTAGGTTTTCCTGTCTGCTTAACGCCTTCACCAGATCTACCAAAAGAAGACTGGAACTTTTGAAAAGTATCAATACTATTTTGAACTGTATTATACAATACAAATCCACCATGGCCAGCAGCAGTAACTCCAGCTACTGTAAGAACGCCATTAACCGGGACAGCAATTGGTATTGCTCCCCCAGCAGTCACTAATCCCGCTGCTAGGGTTAAAAAATTAGAG
>NZ_JQKQ01000065.1:0-5325 GCF_000746135.1 Bacillus sp. UNC322MFChir4.1 | reverse complement strand
AATCAACGCAGATGTAAACGCTGCGGCTAATATTTTACGAAAAGTAGTCCCGAATGCATGGACAAACGGGATAGAGGGGTTAGGCGTGGAACAGCTCGCTAGTGTGTTAACTCCACTAACGTTAATCGTCCATTAGGCCGAAACGTTAGAAACCTCCACTTCAAGCTTTGCTAAGTGGGGGAGTATTCATATAGGTAAGAGCAATTGGACATGCATCGAAGTGAATTATATGTTGATCAAAATGCAGATAGATTGTTTGGAGTTTAGAATATTTAGAAGTTTTTATGTTATGAACATGATACTATAAAACCGGGGAAAATATTTCAAATATACATAAAAAGAGGATGAAGTATGAAACAACAATCTATATTAGTCGTAGATGATGATAAGGATATCGTTCAAATGATTGAAGTGTATTTACAACAAGAAGGCTACAAAGTTATAAAAGCTTATGATGGAGAACAAGCATTACAGCTCTTATTGGAACATGATATTGAATTGGCGATCCTTGATATTATGATGCCGATTATGGATGGAATTGAAGTGTGCAGGAGAATACGAGAAAATTATAATATACCTGTAATGTTCTTAAGTGCAAAATCAACGGATGTAGATAAAGTTATCGGATTAAGCACAGGGGCAGACGATTATATTGGGAAGCCATTTAGTCTAATTGAGCTGATAGCACGAGTAAAAGCGCAGTTAAGAAGATACAAATATTTAAACCAAACTCCGATACAGATGATTGAAAAAAAGATTCAAATTAGAGAATTAGAAATAGATGAGGCCTCTAGAAAGGTACTGTTATATGGAGAACATATTAATCTTACAAAGACAGAATATGAGATTTTGCATCTGATGGCAACACACCCAAACCGCGTATTTACGCTAGAAGAGATATATGAAAGTGTTTGGCGAGAAGCAGCTTATGAAAGTAATAATACTGTCATGGTCCATCTAGCAAGATTAAGAGGGAAGATAGAAGCGAATCCGAAAGAGTCAAAATTTATCCAAAATGTATGGGGAGTAGGATATAAAATTGAAAGCTAAATTATTTCAAGGATTAAGAATGAAGTTTTTTTTCATTTTTATATGCAGTATTGTATTTGCAACTTTATGTATTGTGTTCTTTCAAAATGCTATTAGTCATGTATATGGAAATACAGTGGAATTAGAGGAGAAGTACTCTTTTCTATATTTTGTTATTTTTTTGATCTTAACTTCATTCTTTTACCTTCTATTATCAAAGAATATGATATTGAGATTAGAAGAAATTAATCAAAATGTAGAAGAAATTAGCAAGGGAAATTTAAATGTACAAATACAAACAATGAAAAACGATGAAATAGGACAACTTGCAACAAATATTAATAAAATGACAAACAGTTTAAAAGAGTCAATTGAAAACGAAAAATTTGCACAAAAGCTGAAAAATGAGATGATTAGTAATATTTCTCATGATCTGCGGACACCAGTAACATCGTTAATTGGCTATGTGGATTTAATAGAACGTAATCTTGATATGAACAAAGAGAATTGTCAGCAATATGTAAAGGTTGTAAAACGTAAAAGTCATGAATTGAAAAATCAAGTAGATGACTTACTTGAATATTGTCATATTAATTACAGAGAGATTCAGTTGCATAAAGAAATTGTAGGAGTTAAGCAATTAGTAGAACAAGTTATGATTGATTTTATTCCCCAACTAGAAGCGGCACGAATGACCTTTCATATAGAAGGTAATCAAGATTTACAAATAGAAGCGGATATCAGTTTACTAGTAAGATTAATGCAAAATATAATTAGCAACAGCATCTTTTATGGGAAATCTGGAAGGGAAATTGATGTGCGGATTTTTCAGGAAGATAGAGATATTAAGATAAACTTTAAAAATTATGGGAAGAAAATTTCACAAGAAGATGTCCCTTATATATTTGAAAAATTTTATCGGGGGGAAAAGTCACGAAGTGCTCATACAGGTGGAAAAGGGATGGGGCTTGCTATTGCTAAAAGCATTGCCAATATACATAAAGGTGATATTACAGTATGCAGTGATGACAAGGAAACGGTATTTACACTCATTTTGCCGCAATATTCAACAAAATCGTAAGAAAGTTGTAAGTATTTCTTTCAAATGTCGTAATTATTATTTTGTACGATCTTAATATAAGACATTACAAATGGAGGGAATACGATGTGGAAGAAATGGATAATGATCATGTTTATTACAACATTAGCAGTAGGTTGGGGTTCTGTTTATTTAACTACTGGTATTGTGTCTGTTTTAGCTTGGTGGGCAATGCAAGTTTTTAGTATAGTAGGTTTCATTAGTGTAATTATTACGATATGTGTAATAGTGGGTAAACTGTTTTCTAGAAGTAAAATACATAAAACAACCGCAACGATTTTTATTCTATCCGCAGCAGCTGCTTGGCCGGCATGTTGGTTTGTTGGAATTGGACAAATCGCCTATCCAGTAAATGTGAATTCGATTACACCGAAAGTAACAATTCGACTTCCGTTTAATGAAACTGTTCGGGTAGGGTGGGGAGGAGATCAACTTCAAACAAATTACCATGCTATCGAACCAATTCAACGTTGGGCGTATGATTTTATTGCCCCGCAAAAAGGAGTAACAAGTTCACAATTAAAGGATTACGACATATACGGAGTGGACGTAATAGCACCTGCATCAGGAACAGTTATAGCTGTAGAAAATTCAGAAGCTGATTTAACACCAGGAAATAATAATTTTAAGTCTATGGCAGGTAACCATATTTATATACGGTTAGATGAGACGGGAACATATCTTGTCCTTGATCACCTAAAACGGGGATCTGTCAAAGTGAAGGTGGGGCAACACATAGAAGAAGGAACAGTAATTGCTCGTGTTGGTAACTCTGGAAATTCTAGTGAACCACATTTACACATTCATCATCAAAGGCAAGATCCATCTAAGACGAGTATGTTTCTTTCTGAAGGATTACCATTATATTTTCGCAATATAGACGGACCATCTATGCCAAAAGGGGGAATTCGTATAGAAGATGGAAGAGATGTACCGACGGGGGATGTTATTTCACCAATTTGAGATCATTATTTACCTTATACATACTAAAATAAAAAAGAGAATGCCATACAACTCTAATAATTTAGGTTTGTAGGCATTCTCTTTTTTAACCAACAAATGTTTGATACAACAAAAATATATTTAAAGCGATAATTAATACGGCAATTATCCATGCAAGTGCTGTTGTCACACGATGATTGACAAGACCACCCATAATGTTCTTTTTACTTGTAAAGACAATAAGTGGAATTAATGCAAATGCAATTCCAAATGATAACACGACTTGACTCATTACGAGGGCATGAGTTGGATTTACACCTAATGCAATAATAACAAGTGGTGGAACCATTGTAATAAATCGGCGCACATATAAAGGAATGTGCATACGGATGAATCCTTGCATAATAATGTCACCGGACATCGTACCGACGGAAGAACTGGATAAACCGGCAGCTAGTAAACCAATTCCAAAAAGAGCTGCTGATGTAGGCCCGACTAAATGGCCAAATTCGCGAAAAGCGACATCTAAATCTTCGACATGTAGCCCGTTTTTGAAGAATAGGGAAGCTGCTACAATTAACATACTTGCATTAATTGCTCCGGCAATGACCATTGCAATTACAATATCGATAAATTCAAAGCGGAAAATTTGTTTTCGCTCTGCATCTGTTGTTCCTACTACACGCCTTTGTGTTAAAGCAGAATGTAAATAAATTGCATGTGGCATAACGGTTGCGCCTAAAATTCCTGCTGCAAGTAAAATACTATTTACACCTTGAAACCGAGGAACGAAAAGTCCTGATAGAAGAGGACTTAGTTCTGGTTTTGCGTAAAATACTTGGACGCCAAAAGCAATAACAACGATAAAGACCATGCCGGTAATGACTGCTTCTAGTGGACGAAATCCTCTGCGTTGAAACTCTAGAATAATGAATGAACCTACTGCTGTAATGAGTGCAGCGGGTAGCAGTGGAATATTAAATAATAAATTTAATCCTAAAGCAGCACCGATAAACTCAGCAAGATCAGTTGCCATAATTACTAATTCACCTTGTATCCATAAACCGATGGAAACAGATTTTGGAAAATGTTCCCGGGCAACTTCAGGAAGGTTTTTTCCAGTAGCAATTCCTAATTTAGCTGATAAAGATTGAATTAACACGGCCATTAAATTTGAAACAAGGATAACCCAAAGTAGTAAATAACCGTATTGGGACCCTGCCGCAATATTCGTGGCGAAATTCCCTGGATCAATATAAGCAACAGATGCGATAAAAGCGGGGCCTAAAAAAGGTAATAATCGCTTCAGTCCTTTTGTCTGACCGCTTAAAGCTAACTGTGCCGATTGCATCGTCCTGTTATTTGGCGGAAGATGTCCGCGCTCTTTTGTATTTTCTGTCATGTTTTGTTTCCCCTTTTGCTTGTTAACTTGATGCAATTTGTTTTATTTATTTTTGTCGTAAATTATATTTCTTTTATTTGAACATAAATTTTGCCTTTGTGCAAATTATATTACATTAGGAAAAATAGTGCTAGATTATTTATGTATATCAATGATAAGTCGAATATTTAGTAAGTATGGAAGAAATAGAGTGTTCGGTTATGAATACTTATATGCATTTAAAATAGGAGCAATAAAGTGAAACTTTAATCAGTGGGGGTTTTCTTCATTCCCCACTGATTATTAGTTGAACCAATCGGGCTTTTACGGGCAGCTTATCTCCCACCTAACTTCTTAAGAAAGGCGGAGGCGGCTCGCTCAGAATCGCAGGACGTTGGAGCACAGGGCGGAGAGGCGCTTTTTGCCTCGTCCGAGGGGGGCGAAACGACCGGAGATTCTAGCCGCTAGAGCTGGACAATGCTTTTGCTGAATTTTGAGGTGGGAGTATTACTGCCCGTTAATGTGGGATAAAGTTTTTACAAAGAAGCTGTGATTGCTTTGTGGAGTATGCTTTCTGTTTACAATGTTCATCGCTAGCAATGGAAAAAAAGATGGCTCGGGTCAAACGAGGCCACTGAAAAAGTCCTCATAGTTCAAAAAGTGAAAGCTTCCCCGATGAAATCGAGGAAGCTTTCACTTTTTTTATGTATAATGGTTGTACTAACTCTAGGTGGTGTCTCGGATGATTTCAAAACAACAACCTCTTAACCTTAGCCCATTCATGGCGATTTACGATATCGTCGTGCCAAAAGATAATATGCTTCGTCAATTTAATGAAATGGTTGATTTTTCTTTTGTGTTAGAGGAATTAAAG
>NZ_JQKQ01000064.1:0-6105 GCF_000746135.1 Bacillus sp. UNC322MFChir4.1 | reverse complement strand
TTACGGGCAGTTTATCTCCCACCTAACTTCTTAAGAAAAGCGGAAGCGGCTCGTTCAGAATCGCAGGACGCCCACGCCCCTGACAGAGAGGCGCTTTTTGCCTCGTCCGAGGGGGCGAAACGGCCGGAGATTCTAGCCGCTAGAGCTGGACAATGCTTTCGCCGAATTTTGAGGTGGGAGTATTACTGCCCACGAATAGCGGGATAAATGATGGCGTTCTCCTTATGAACATCACTACTTCATCGTTTTAGCGATCAGTAATCATCTACTTCCCAGGTGGAAAATTACCAATCGTTAGGACCCTGATAGAATTAAGAAGGGAGTCTTGTAATGGACATTTTATTAGCACTTCTTCCTGCATTAGCATGGGGAAATATTTTATTAATAAGTGTAAAAATGGGTGGCGGTGCATATAGCCAAACGGTAGGTATAACAATTGGCGCTCTATTCTTCGCAACAATTATGTATGCATTTACAACACCGGTACTTTCTTTAACTATATTAATTGTTGGCTTTATTTCAGGTTTATTTTGGGCTTTAGGACAAGTCAATCAATTAAAAACCGTTCAAACATTGGGCGTTTCAACAACTGTTACCATTTCAACGGGTATGCAGCTTGTAGCTACTTCTATCTTTGGGGTTATTGCATTTCATGAGTGGACAACTACTACTACAATTATCATGGGAACGATCGCAATTCTCTTAATCGTAATCGGTGTTGTTTTAACTTCTTTAGATGATAAAGAAAATGCACAACCACCGGGACAATTGAAAAAAGGATTACTTACTCTCATTGTTTCTACTTTCGGTTATTTTGTGTATGTAATCATTATTCGTTGGTACAACATTGATGGCTGGGCTGCTATTTTACCTCAAGCAGTTGGTATGTTTGTTGGAGCAGTTATACTGACATTTAAGCATAAACCATTTAACAAATATGCGATCCGTAATATCTTATCTGGTCTACTTTGGGGAACAGGAAACTTATTTTTACTTCTTTCTTTATCAAAAGTTGGTGTTGCAACAAGCTTCCCATTATCGCAAACAGGGATTGTGATTTCAACGTTTGGTGCGATTATCTTCTTAGGTGAAAAGAAAACAAAACGTCAAATGGTATTTATCGCGATTGGCAGTGCCTTGATTATCGGCGGCGCTATTCTTCTTGGTATGACAAAATCTTAACGATACATCCTAGCTTCGGACATGTTACTCTCTGAGGCTAGGATTTTTTTGTAAGCAAAGAGCGTATTGAAGAAAAAATCTTATTTAAAGATGCTGTCATCTCACCTCTCACTCAAAGAGGATCATCTTACTTAGAGCGTTCTTATGTAAAAGATGTCGTTGAAGTTGATTTTGCAGGGCCATTGAACTTTAAATGGGCAAGAATTGAAAAGTAATGTACAAAGAGGTCGACTTTTCGGTATGATTCAGTTCAGCAAATCGACTGCTTGTATGTTGAATAACGTCGAAGAATCTTTATTTTGTGTCGAAGCGCCGATATATTGCAAAGAACGGTCGATAACGGAAAAAATGCTGACTTCAAAAGGCACTTATGTGCCTTTTGGGTCAGCTTCTGTTCTTTATGCTTCATTCACTTTCATTACAGTTTGATTTTTCTTCAATGAGATTATATAACTTTCTAATTATTGTCAATCCATTATTTAGAAATACTTAAGAACGATGCTCGTATAAACAACCAGTTTTTCTTTATATTTCATTTTTTATTTTAAAAATAATTCCTTTCTCTTACATAAAAAGATAAATTTTGGAAAAACTTTATTTGAAAACAACTAAGGAGGCTTTACAAAATGAGAATCTTATTTTCAATCCTTTTGGCATTCATGCTATTACCTGCAATGACAGGCTGTACACCTAAGAAACAGGATACAACTACTGATAAGAAAACGACAGAAGGTGGAAAACAAGCAGCTAACCAAGATTTAAAATTAAGCTTTAATGAATTTGATTTAAAAGCAAACTACAAAGATACAAAGAAAGACTACGAAGCTGACTATAAACATAAAACAGCAAGTGACAAGCCAGAGGTAAAATTAGAAGATCGTAAAACAAATGAAAAGCTAGCTGGAAATGAAGCATTGACTAAGCTAACTCCACTCTTACAGCAATTAAAATTCGATAAGGAAACAAAAGATGAAGATGTTATTAATCAAGTAGTAGATGTATTCCAACTGGACAAAGACTATGAAAAATTCGACTTAGAAGTTGTCTTTACAGATGGAACGAAAAAAGAATATAAAGCACCAAAGTAAAAAACGAACTCTAAAAATACACCTGTATTTATCATGAGGATTCGAACAGCTAGAAATAAAGTAGCCCTTTTAACTTTCGTCTAAAGGGGCTACTTTATAATTTTTTTATTTTTCATTAGAACATTTTTTATGAAATCTTTTCCCATCCATTTTGTTATAATATACTTCATATTTCTCTCTTGTAGTTGGATCAAAGTATACTTCTCCTGTAAATAAATAACCATTGGGTACTTCTGTACCATGATTATCTTGTAATCTTTTATCTTTTCTCTTAGCTATTAGTAAAATAATAAGGAAAATAATGATCTGTACACAAAAATAGGCTACAATACCTTTCCACATACTATTCAACCTTTTCTACAATAACAGCTGTACCATACGCTACAATCTCACTCATATTATGACTCAAGCTTCCTGAATCAAAACGAACCATAATAATCGCGTTTGCACCCATTGCTGCGGCATTTTCAATCATGCGATCTAACGCATATTTTCTTGCGTCCTCAAGCATCTCTGTATACTGTAGAATCTCTCCTCCAAATAATCCTTTGAATCCAGCCATAATATCTTTCCCTAATCCTCTTGCTCGCACTGTTAATCCAAATACCGTTCCCAAAGTCTGTTTCACTTCATAACCTGGTAAGCTCTCCGTTGTTACAACAATCATTTCTTTCAACTCCTTTCATTATTATTATCATTATCGATAATGATAATAATATATGTAATAAATGTCAAACATTCCTCCACTCCGATTAAATATTTATAGTCCAACAAAATATCTCTCATAAAGTGAAACTCCCATCAGTGGGGATCTTACTGCCCACGAATAGCGGGATAAAATAAAAATAACTTTGTTCGGAAACAAAGTTATTTCGCTGACTTCTCTTCTTTTTTAAAGCGGTCATAATATTTAACTGCTGTAGACAGATGCACTTCAATATCGCGAATTAATGAAGAATCTTCTTCTTTCGCTAATCGATTTAATTTTTTCACCGCTTGTTCTGATTCTTTTAAAAAGCCTATATATAATTCATTTTCTCTTTCTTTTGACTTTGGAACTCGAATTTCCTTACGTACACTCTCAATATCTGCTAACGTATTGTCCGTTAACTTTTGTACATCTTCTTTAAACTTCGGAAGTTTCATTGCCTTTCCAGATTCCTCTTTCGCGTTTCCCCAAAGCTTCATAGCCTCATTTACTTCATTATTAATTTTGTCTTCATATTGGCTATGTACAGATTGATACACTTTCAAATCTTCAGGATTATCTTCTTTATGATTTGCTTGCTCTACTTTGTCTTTCGTTTCTTGTTTTGCTTCTTTATTACTAGTACATCCTGTTAATAGTAACGCACTACTAAGCAGAATCACACCCCAAGCTTTTTGCTTCATCTCAAACTGCTCCTTTTGTTCACATGTCTTCTCTCATTATTATAGCGATAACAAGTAAAAATTTACACGTATCTGCTCTCATTTATAGCTACAGCCATATTCTGTTCACAATATCGTCACTTTATCCACTACGTGCTAAAACACTTAAGTTAACTAGAATAAAATAACTGAATCTATACAAACTAATAATGGAACATTCATGTAAATCAAAAGGAGAAGATACCCATGAAAAAGCTACTCTTGAAATTTTCACTAATACTTATGTCTTGTACTATCCTCTTGTCACCAATAAAAGTAGGTGCAGAAGAAAACGTACGTATACAAAAGCCTTGCCCTAGCCAATCCGCAATACAACTGAAAGATGATTTAAGAAGACTGTGGATTGACCATACAATATGGACAAGAAATTATATTATAAGTGCCTTAGCAGGGCTGAAAGATCAAGATAAGGTGCTAGCAAGACTGTTAAAAAACCAAGATGATATTGGAAATGCAATAAAGCCCTATTATGGGGAAGTAGCTGGTAATAAGCTTGCCAAACTATTAAGAGAGCACATTCTCCTTGCAGGAAAAGTAGTAGTTGCTGCCAAAAGCGGTAATCAAGCAAATTTGAAAAAGTTCAATAAAGAGTGGTATAAAAACGCTGATGATATCGCTCAATTTCTTAGCAGCGCCAACCCAAATTGGTCAAATGATGCATTAAAAGAATTATTGTATACCCATTTAAAATTTGTTGCAGATGAGGCTATAGCGAGAATTAAAAAGGATTGGGATGCAGATATTCTTGCTTACGATAAAGGAGAAGACCATATTATTAAAATGGCCGACACACTTACAGAAGGTATTATAAAACAATTTCCAAATAAATTTTAATAGGAAAAGCTCCTTTCTAAATAGGAAGGAGCTTTATTTTTATCAATTATTATAGATATTTAAGATATCCCCATCAAAAAATTGTAAAATATGATATTTTCTAAAATTGGGGGAATCACATTTTGTTCTTTTCAAAAGCAATGGACTTATATGCCTTATATGGTTTTCATAAGCAGCGAAGTAAAGAGTTTCAATTTTCTTCTCTTCCTAGTAGCATTTTAGAAACGAAAGACATTCAAGAATTTTATAAAACCAATTCCATTAATATTTACTTTAAAACAAATAATGTTACTAACCAAAATTATGCTACCATATCAAAGGTTTTATAGTTTATCTATGGGATACTATTTAATCTTTTAATAAATCTTCGTCTAAAAAGAGTTCGATGTCATCTAAATTTACATTTTTTCTTTCATGAATTGAAAATTTTAAAATAAATTCTTCAAAAGAGTTTGCTATAAGATAATCATATTCTTTTCCATCTTCGTCTATTGTTTCACATTCATGATACCAATAATAAATTTTACCCTTGTATTTATCTTTTAAGCCTATACATATTAAATCTCCCCCGTCCGCATCTGCAATAGGCATTACACTACCTCCTAAAATATCCTTATAAGTTTGAATGATTGATTCAATTTCATAGGCATCACTAGTAATACCATAAAAGCCACCTATCGAGTCAAAACCATCCTTGGGAGTTACAGGGGTAACTTCAATTGGCTGATACATTCTATTATCTTTAATAAAACACCCTCCATATTCAAGCAAAAACTCTTTGTAGTCTAATGGTAAATCTACACCATATATTCGTTCAATTGTTTCGATTGACTTATATGCATCTTCTTTTTTTGATACTACCATTTCCAAATCAATTATTTCATTTAATACTTGCTTTATGATTTTGTTCATTTTAATTTTCCTCCTCGTGAATAACCCCTCCTTATCCACCTACGGTCTGATTGAAGAAGGGGCTTCCTGTTTCATAGACCGTTGCATAGTGGGGTGTCCCACTGCGTCTTACACAGTCTCCACAGGCGTAGATTATACTGTTCGGACATAACCTTGCCCCACAGTTTGTATACTCTAGTTTGTAGCAAGCAATTCTTCTAATCCTTTTTGTAAGATGTTCCGGCTCGCGTTATGGTCTCTATCCAATATCGTTCCACACTTTGTACAAATATGGGTACGAATAGAGAGGGACTTCTTCACACGATTTCCACAAACAGAACAGTCTTGTGAAGTATACTTTGGTTCTACTTTGATCAGTATACCGCCATGATTTTTGCACTTGTAAGCAAGCATGTTTCGAAACATTCCCCATCCAGCATCAGAAATAGACTTCGATAATTTTCTGTTTTTAACCATGTTACGAATGTTCAAATTTTCTACAACGATAACGGAATGCTCTTTCGCTAGATTGTAACTGAGTTTATGAAGAAAATCTCTGCGCTGATTCGCTACTTTCTCATGTAGCTTGCGAACACGCTCGGCCTGTTTTAGGAAGTTAGCAGAACCTTTTTTCTTCTTAGAAAGTTTTCTCTGTGCTTTCTTTAGTTGTTTTTCTTTT
>NZ_JQKQ01000063.1:0-7162 GCF_000746135.1 Bacillus sp. UNC322MFChir4.1 | reverse complement strand
CATCGGTGATAAATATAACTTCTCTCCAAACAATTTAAACTCCGTAATATCTGTAACCCATTTTTCATTTGGTTTTTCAGCTTGGAAGTTGCGATTTAAAATATTCGGTGCAATCTTTCCAACAGTTCCTTTATAAGAACGATATTTTTTCATACGGACTAGACATTTTAATCCTAATTCTTTCATGATACGTTGCACTTTTTTATGATTTACTTTGTGTCCGCAACTTGTAAGTTCATCACGAATACGACGATAGCCATAACGTCCCTCATGCTCGTCATAAATAGCTTGAATCAATACTTTTAGCTCTGCATCTGGATCAGGACGATCGAAATTTTTCACCCAATAATAATATGTGCTACGCGGAATATCTGCGAGTTGAAGTAGTGCTTTCACCGAAAATTCATGCCTTAATTCATAGATTACTTGGGCCTTGTCTTGTTTTGTGATTTTTCTTTGTTTTGAACTAAGGCATTCAACTTTTTTAAATACGCATTTTCCATACGTAAACGCTCATTCTCCGCTTGTAGTGCTTCAATTGAACCTTCAACTACTTTTTGATTTTTAGTTGTGCTCAGTTTTTTATTTTGCATGGATGGACGCCCCTTTTTCTTTGATTGTAGGGCACCCAATCCTTCTGAGTCATAAGCCACTTTCCACTTCCGAAGTGTCTCGTAAGACGGAATATTGAAAATCGCCGCTGTTTCCCTGATAGATGTCCCTTGTTCGTTCATATACTGAAGTACATCTAGTTTATACTGAAGAGAGTAGAATGCATAGCGTTTTTCAAAAGCTTTTTCACCTAAAGATTCATATCGTTTAATCCACTGATAGAGTACACTGGCATCAACACCTATAGATTTAGCAATTGTCTTTCCGCCTTCAGTACCCTCTAAATATCGTCTCACTGCTTGTATTTTTTCTTTTGAAGAGAATTTAGCCATAAAAAAATGCACCTCCAATTGTTAGACCGTGTCTAACAATTGGGGTGCACTACATAAGAGCCGGCTTTTATTTTATCTAATCCAATGTACATATGACTCATCGAAATACATCCAACCTTCAACGCCTTCACCTGTTACATAAATCCAGTTCTCATAACGATAATGTACGTCATAGGCAGAGCGCTTTGTAATTTTATTGATAACAACGTCACCAGTACTTGCACCTTTTCTAAGGTTAACATCAGTTGCATTAACCCACACGACACCTTTACTTTTTCCGTCCTTATTGATTTGACAAACATCATCTCTCATCCAATTATCAAGATTTACTTTATACCAAAAATGAGCACCATCATAAAGCCATTCATAGTAAGTATGCCCTTGTCCTTTTGTTGCTTGACGCATAATAGGTGCATTTACATTAGGTTCTTTACGAATATTAGCTACATCAGCAGTCGTTGTAAGGTATCCTAAAACATTTTCTTGTGGTAGTAAGGATTGAGAACTACCAATAAACTCAGATAAAGGCTTGTCCCCATTTAAGTAATTTAAGTCTACCTTTCCGATACCATCAAGCCATCCACCTGTTTCTCCGTCTGCATATTGCCAAATGTCACAAGCGACCCTATACAAAATGAGTGGGCTAAAAATGGGGACTTCGATTATAACGAAAAGAAAGCTCAAGCAATACTTTTACCATCAAGTTCTGGTTTGCCACATGCGAAAATTTCTGCTATGCAACGAAAACGAAGAAGAATTGAGGGGTATGATACTGATATACGCTATGAATTTAATGTAAGCTATAGGGAAATGATTGAGGCAGGGGTTGATCAAAAAGTTGCAAGAAAGGTATTAGTTGATGCTTATAAATTTTTTGATAGTTTAGGAGGTTTTATAAAAGAATGATAGACTTATCTAAAATTCCTGATTTAATAAAAAATAACCCAGCAAGTGATATTGAAATTCAAGAATTAGAAGATCTGATGAAAATGGAATTTCCTAATGCATATAAGGATTTATTGAGATACACGAATGGTTTTTCAATTGGTGGAGGTTTAACTATTTATGGTACTGAGGATATTCTAGAAAGAAATGAGACTTGGGAAGTAACTGAATATGCAAGTGGATATGTTTCTATCGGTGATGATGGTAGTGGTAATGTTTTTTTAATGTTGCAAAGTGCAGATGTAAAAGAAGTATTGGTTGTTGATTCTGGTGATATGGATCCCAATCATGCTACTGTAATTACCTTAGATTTTAGTGATTGGGTAAATGCAGGATGTTTAAATGAAAAAATACAGAAGATAGCAGTGGAATTTCCTGATACGTGTAATATAGTGTTAGTAGAAACTCCTAATGGAGGATTAAAAGATTTAGTAAAAATAAAAAGTGTATTAGCACTTGACATTTCAACAGGGGATTTATTAAAGGGTTCAAAAAATCTTCCTTTTATATTAGTGAAGAAATTTCCATATGGTAAGGCAAAAAAATTAATTGAAAAATTAGGACCTGCTGGTGTAGCCCTAAGTGCAGTACCTACTGATATAAATAATTAGTATTAAATATAGACACACTGGTGGTATTGTAAGTAATGAAGGTGAAGTGGATCCTCCTACACCACAAGCGTAACATTTGAATAGAGTTAAAGAACAAGCCGCCCACCTAAAAATGAGCGACTTTCTTTATTAAATCATTAACAATCTAAACTAATATTTTTTTATTATTTTTGTTTTTTCTTTTTCATAAGAAGATATAAAACGAAGAATACAATTATAATTGAGGCAAAACTTATAATTGTATAAATTCCTGTGCCAATATTCATTATTTCCCCCCGCAATTATACCGTACACCTTTGGAAACTATTTATTTTGTATTAAATAATTGCTAAAATAGAAATACATACACCTAAAACAAGTAATATAATTCCATTCTTTAGGTTGTATTTTAATAACTGCTTACCCCATAAAACACTTATCTGATTGATTCCTAAAATAAACAAAATTACTCCTATTCCAAATAAAAATTTCACTTGAAATAAAGCGTCTAACATTGGACCAAATGCTAATATTGCAAGCACAGATAAATTAAATAAAATAAAACTAAATACAATTTTAGAAAGAATTATCACAAATTTATTAGAAGTTTCCACCGTTACCCTCCTTTCATTTTATTGCTTATTGCCAATAAAACTTATCTACACCCCAAGCCCAGTTATAATGAACTACAAAACCATCCCAGTTTGTTGAACTAACAATTCTGTTAGCAACATAAGTACATACTGCAACTACACCTGAACCAACTATTATAGTTGTCCACTATCCATTAGCATGTATGATAAATCCCCACCAAAAGAATTCAACATCAGTATAGCCATATGATTCCTGTTTTGGAATTATACTTTGTAATCCTTGTTTTTTAACTTCTTTATTAATATCATAATGTCCTGTAAATATTTTACTATTTTCTGTATTTAATTCTGTTTTTTCGAGGGTTGGGTAAAAACATTCAAAATGTTAATGTTAATCTAAATAAAAAGACATAATATTCTATTTTTTATTGAAAAATAATTAATATAAACATTTTTCTTATCCAAATTATGTTAATATTTAATCAACAATTATATGGATGAGGAGGATATTATGAACGTATCGGTGAAGGGGAATGAACAAATTACAAAGTTGCTAAATGATTGGTATCAAGCCATGTTGCAGCAACAAGTTTCAAAAGCAACGACATTAAAACAAGAAGTTGATAATGAAATTAACAATGTAGAAACAGATTACAATATATCTTTGTATCATGCATTATTAAATTTTCGCTATACTGTTCTAACTGATTGGGTTTCAATTAAAGAAGACAGTTTTGATCAAGTAGCATCCTTTGAAATCCCAACAGATAAATCCCTAGCATATTATTATCATTTCTTCAAAGCTCTTCACTTAAGACTTATTACTAACTATACTGAAGCAAAAGAACAGTTTGATAAAGCTGAAACACTATTACAATACATTGTAAATCCTTTTGAAAAAGCTGAGTTTCATTATCGTTTAGGAGAATTTTATTATCATTCATATCAACACCTTAAATCCATTGATTGTATTCGAAATGCAAAAGAAAAATTTTCTAAACAGAATGGATATGAGATTAATCTTGCTTTATGTGAAAATATATATGGACTATGTTGTATCGATTTAAAACAATTTGAATTAGCTGAAGAAGCATTAAATACAGCATTAGCTTTATTCCAAAAAATAAATCATGCAAAATATATCCTTATGGTACGCAACAACTTAGGATTACTTTATGCAAATCAAAATTTATCAGAATTAGCACTTCGTCACCTATCAGAAGTAACAAAGAAATCTCCAAATCATTTCCGAGCGTTGTATTTAGAAGCTGATGAAAATTTGAAATTAAATCATCTAAATATAGCTAAACCATTAATAAAAAAAGGGTTATACATCTGTAATCATTTGAAAAATCGAGAATATCAATATCGTTTTATGATTTTAAAAGAAATGAATACAAATACAGATACATTAGAAAAAGCTGTTTTAGAAGGAATTACGTATTTTGAAAAAGAAAAATTATTTGACTGTATTGAAGAATATACAGATCGCTTAGCCGATAAATTTTATAATGAAAACAACTATGAACAAGCAAGCAAATATTATCGTATGAGTAAGGAAGCACAACAAAAACAAAGGGAAAAAGGAGCATTAAAATGATGAAAAAAGTCCTCTTAACAACAATAGGTTGTACATTTGTAGTATCTATAACAGCTGGATTTATAGGATTCAATAAAGGCGACACAGGCGGGTCACCACAAAGACCTGATTTAGCTTATACACATGGAGAAGGTTGGTCTCCAAATTATTCACATGCTGACTTACCTATCTCTGCCGATGGAAATCACAGAGGTTCTCCTTCTTACTCTGAACACGGTGATACACCATCACCTGCTGATAATAAAGGTGATGGTGGCGGTATTATAAGTAATAAAGTTGTAAGTGATCCCGGTGTTGGTGGTGGTATGGTAAGTAATGAGGCTGAAGGTGATACACCAGCACCACAAGCGTAACATTTTAATAGAATTAAAGAACAAGCCGCCCATCTAAAATGAGCGGCTTTCTTTATTATCTAAGCCCATTTGCATAAGATTCATCAAAATACATCCAACCTTCCACAATATGGGGACGGCATCAGAATTGGAAATGTTCCCGATCATAAATCTAAACCAAAACGAACAGGTACAGGTCAAGCATGGTTTCCCGAATCCTGGACTAGAAACGGTATAAAAGAAGCTGGTGAATATGTTGCTAACCTTCAAGAAAATATAAATGTAAAAGACGGAAATATGATATTTGGTGAATATAAAGGCGTAAGAGCTGGAGTAATAAAAACAAACGATAAGATTGGAACTGTATTCCCAGATGGAACAAAACAACCTTAAAAATGCAAATAAAGGAGAATTAATTATGTTTGAAGAACAAGTAAGAAAAATTATAGAGGAACGAAAGGCAGTTCATCCTGAAAATATTTTTTTAATTGAAAAATATTGGGAAGAACTTGCAGAATTATTAAGCGAAGATATTGAGCAAACTATTAAATTTTTAGATACCGCTTCAGAAGAAGAAGTAGAATGGCTTAGTGAGGTATTTGAGGATGTAGATTTTGACGAAAAAACTAAAGAATACGTGGAGTGTTTAAAACGTTTAGTACAAAAATTTCCGAACTCTACAATAAGACCATCTGTTGAAGTTGTAGAAAAAATGATATTTTAAATACAATCGAATTTAGATGAATAGATTCAATCTCATAATGCGACATATATAGATGTCGCATTTAAAAAAGCAGCTATTTCATGCACTTAGAAGCATATACAGCTGCTTTTTATTAAGCAGAACATAGATTATTGGTTTAATTAATTATTATAAGCCCTCATTTACTTTAATTGAAATATAAGCACCATGAACTCAATGGTTATCATAAAAAAATCAAATAAAATCAGAAAAACTATATAAAAATGGACGAAAATCCTGATTATTATATCTAATAAAATAATAAATAAAAATTCGAATTTCAAAGTTGGTGGACGTTTTTACTCTCCTAAAATTATTGAATGGTGAGTTTAAATTAAATAAACCGAAGAAGTAATCTTATTTATACTAGAAAAATAGCAAAGGAGAGTAAAAATGAAAATTTGGGAATTGAGAAGTTCGTTTGATGACTATAAATCCTTTCAACTATTGAATTATAAAGAAGACAAAAAATATTTTAAAGGGAAGTTCAACTCTACAGCAGTTTTATTAGATTCATGGGGAGAAATATTCATTGAATGTATAGAAGAAGGCAATCAAAGCGACTGTCCGCATTTTTGGGGAGAAACTGGTTCAATAATGATTAGTGAAAAAGCAAAAAATTTATTAGAACCTTTAATAGGTACTAATGTTGAGTTTCTTCCACTTGTTTATAATAAAACAAATAAAGTATATTATCTAATCCATGTTTTAAATGTACTAGATGCAATTGACAGTAATAAAGCAATCTTTAAAAAATTAAGTTCAGGTTTAATAATAGGCTGTGAAAAATTTGCATTTATTCCTAGTGTTGTTCAAAATGAAATGATTTTTAAATTGTATATAAATGAAAAAATTCACCCGAACTATATTTTGGTGTCAGATGAATTTAGAAATGCAGTATTAGAAAGTGATTTAAAAGGTTTTGAATTTATAGAGGTATGGGATTCAAAATCGTATATGTGATTAAAGTACTAATTCCATCATATTGTAAACTAAAAATAGTCACTCAGCACGTACAACTTCTATCTCTGATTTTGTTATGAGTGAATTAAAACAACATCGGATTTGGCAAATAGAGAGAAAATTACAATTTAGTATACCTTATTCAGAAAATGGTTATATTACAGCAAACGAAAAAGGTGGTCCACTGAATCCAAACTATGTGTACAATCACTTTTCTAAAGCAATAAAAAAAGCCAATGTGAAAAAAATCCGTTTTCATGATTTGCGTCATACACATGCATCACTTATGTTACTTCTTGGAGAACATCCGAAGATTGTATCAGAACGATTAGGACATTCATCTATCGAAATGGCAATGAACACATATTCTCACGTGACTTTCGACATGCAAAAGGAATCATCAGATCGGTTTGAAAAAGCTTTTCAGCAAACAAATTGATACAATGTGGTCAA
>NZ_JQKQ01000062.1:0-7751 GCF_000746135.1 Bacillus sp. UNC322MFChir4.1 | reverse complement strand
CGGTGCATTACCTTTACTACGTTCATCAAATGGTTCACCATTTTTCCATTTTTTCACCCAAACCTTTAATTGTGTACAACTTCGAATACCTAATCGTTCTGAGAGCCTTTGATAACTTTCGGACCCATTCACATAGGCCCTAACGGCATCTAACTTAAATTCTTCCGTGTAGGATTGAAATTGTTGTCCCTTTTTCGCCATAGAAAAATCCCCTCCAAGTTTCATTCTTTCCTTCATCTTATCATGAAGGTTTTTTTGAATGTCTACTTAAAGGGGATAATACCATCATGTGAGAATGGCTTTTTTTATTTTTCTCATTCTGTTTAATGATTTATCAAAATTAAGCTACTTTATTTTTTTGTGTTTTAACTAGACCACATTGACCACATTTTTGACCACGATTGAAATAAAAAATGATGAAAATATATGAATGAAAAGACAATGTGAAAATGATGAAACAATATTAATGGGTACATTTTGAAATGAAATGAAAAGATATAAAGTGCATTAATCAAACGGGTGATGTGAATAAATGTGTTGAGGGAAAAATTAATTAGACTAGAAAAGAATTAAAAGGAAATAATAAGTTTTGGGTTATTATTTTGATAAAATATCGAGTTAAGAAAAAGAATGAACTTTTGTATAGTTGAAAAAATTGCAGACTAATACAATTTTGTTACGAAATATATAATAAAAAAAGCATGGCAACTCTATGTCATGCTTTTTTGTTGTGGCGTGCCCAGCTAAGCTGGGCACTGCTTACTGGTGAAAATCCAGTCTAGGTAAGAACCAAGTCGCCTAGTAGCTGACAGGCAACTGGTGGAGAAATCCTAAGGTTGGAGCCCTGTGACAAAGTAACTTCTAATAGAAGTGCGAGCGAATCAACAGACCGTAACATAAAGTGAACCTTGCCGCCTCGTCAAAAGCAACCTAGTAATAGGACAAAGGGAAGTCGAGCCTGGCGCAGATAGGCGAAGACCATGGAAGATGTGAAGAACTTGGAAACGCGGCATCGAAGAATCCCTCGGGGTAAGGAGGACGGTATGTTGAGAAAGCAGTGTCCGGAACTGGGGAGCCCCTCCTTTGCCCTTTCTTTCAGAAAGGAGAGAGGAAACCTATAAGCATAAGCGAAATGGTGGACTGCAAAGAGGGAGTCGGAGGAGGTCATAGTACTGAACATCATAACGACAACACAACGTTATGTAGGGAAGGACCTCTACTTTGTTCATAAGTTGGAAGGAGGTAAGAGTGAGTGAATGCTGGAAAACTAGCTAACTACACCGATGTAAAAGCACGAGAACTTTGGAAAACTTTATATCTTTGTGCCAAAGAAAGTCCAAGCCGAAGATTTCATGCGTTGTATGACAAAATTTATCGTCCTGATATACTCGCTGAAGCATGGAGGAGGGTAAAGCGGAATAAAGGAAGTGGTGGAATCTAATACCCCAACCAGATCACTATTATTTTGATAAATACATGGAATTGGTTATCCATTCTCTAAAAGGAAATATTTCCTTGCAGAAAAGGTATTGGATTTTTATCCCAAAGAAGTTTTAGATTTACTTAATTCAAATATAAGTTCTGATGATCCTTTGTCTTGGACGATGAATATTACACAAAAGGAGAGTCTTAAATATTTACATCCTGTAAGACACATATTGATAATGCGTTTGTTCTGCGGTAGTATAAAGGAATTTTATAAAAATGATTATATTTATCAACCATTTGGTTCAGGACCTTGGATTTGTATAAATCCTTTAGTAGACCATTATTTGGAAGAGTGTGTAGAGAATTTAGAGATTGGTATCCACGATGCTTATAGAGTATTGTAAGGAGATTTTACTTGTAATTGTGGGTTTAAATATAGATTGATATTGCCAGAACAAAATCCTTTAGAGGTTAAGCAATTCGCTCAACGTATTATTGACAAAGGAGATATGTGGCCCCCTCTTTGCTAAAATATGGAGTACGATACATATCTAAACAAGAATAGCTGCCTATGAAGCAATAATAATAATTTACATTTCACATTACTCTTTTATAACTGACTTTATGGTACATGCGTGTATACCAATTACATAATAACTACATAAGCTATATGAGTTAAATATAATGAGGAAGAGGAGATAGGTCTGTGAAAGTCGTAATTTTGTGTGGGGGAAAAGGACTCAGAATGCAAGGGGTTTTGGAGAACACACCCAAACCCTTAGTTCGTGTTCAGGGAAAACCTCTTATTTTGCATATAATGAACTGGTATAGGAGATATGGGCATTATGAATTTATTCTCCTATTAGGGTATAAAGGTGATCAAATTAAAGAGTATTTTATGAATTATAACTGGAAAGAACACGATTTTAGTTTAGATTTTAAAAATAATCAGTATCAATTACTTCAGGAAGAAGAAGAGTGGAATATAAAGTTTATAGATACAGGAATTGAGACGATGACCGGAGCAAGATTGAAAAAAATTGAAAAGTATATACAAGATGAAACATTTTTATTAACTTATAGTGACGGTTTAGCAAATATAGATATTAATGACCTTATAAAATTCCATAAAGAAAAAGGAAAAATCGCAACATTAACAGGTATTAAAAAGAATAGTCAATATGGTCTATTACAGATCGAAAATGGAATAGCTGTGGATTTTAAGGAAAAGCCCTTGCTTGATGCGTTAATAAATGGAGGCTTTTTTGTATTTAACAGAGGGATATTTGATTATTTGAATTCTGAGAATGATTGCATTCTTGAAGAAGAACCACTACGTAATTTAATACAGAATCATGAACTTGCAGTTTATGAGTACAATGATTTTTGGATTAGTGTAGATACCCCAAAAGACCTAAAAGATGCAAATGAAACTTGGAATCCAAACAAAAAGTAGTTGAGAGGAATGAATAAACATTGAACTTTAATGATGAAAAGAAAAGTTTACCCCTCCTATATATTCCCACTAAGGTAGAGGAAGATGTTCAGATCCCCCCAGATATAAATTCACCCCCAGAAACTACTATCAAGAAAATGAATTCTCTTTTCTATAATAAACAGACTGCTGAATCTAGAAACCATTTTTGTACCATAGCAGGGACAGAATATGTAGTGAAAATAATTGCATTACAAAAGTCTTTATTAAAGAGTACTCAAAAATTCACACTGTGGATTTGCTGCATAGATTCAGTTGCGTATTCGATATTAAAAGGAATGAATTTGATTAATGTAAACCTTTTACCAGTAGATGATCTAGAAGATAAAAATCTAAAAAAAATAAAGAAGAAAAGGAAAGTTAACGAGTATTGTTGGACTTTAAAGTCCATATTAATTGAATATTTATTGGTAAATTATGATTTACCATCTGTTCTTTATTGTGATGGTGATTTATGTTTCTTCTCTGATCCTAACACTATATTTGAAGAGTGGGGGGAGAATTCTATCTTTCTTTGTCCACAGAGAGATCGTGATTGGGTAGAAGAAAAATATGGGAAGTATCAGGCAGGACTAATTGGATTTAAAAATGACTTGTACGGATTAAAAAGTGTGAGATGGTGGAAGGGAAAATGCTTAGATTGGTGTAGTGCTGAACCTGACCATGAAAGGTTTGGTGATCAAAAATATTTAGATTTTATTCCTTTTTATTTTCCAAAAGTAAAAATATCACAGAATTTAGGTATAAATGCCGCACCCTGGAATTGTATTTATAATAATAATTATAAAATTTATAAAAATCAAGGTGATGTATATATTGAAACAGACAAACTGATTGTATATCATTTTGCCTGCATAACTATTTTCAGTGAGAAGTATTTCGATTTATGGTCGTTAGGTGAAATTTCAATACCAAATAATATATTAAATCATATCTATACTCCTTATTTAGAATTAATTCAACTTATACTCAAGGAATTAAAAGGAAAATTCAGTGGGAATATAAAGCAATTATTAGGTGCTAAAGATATAAATAAAGCGAAAACTTTATATAAAGATTCGCAATTAAGAAGAAAAATGAACCAATCAAATTATTCTATGAATTATGCAATGATTATAAGTCGAGAACGTTTAATTCAAGGACTAACTTGCTATTATTCATTGGAAAGTCATAGCGAAAATTTTACAATATGGATCTGCTGTATGGATGATGTAACTTATCGAATACTAACAAACTTAAAATTGAAACATGCAATACTAATTCATGTGAACGACATTGAAAATCAAGAACTTTTAAGCATAAAAAATGAAAGAAGTTTGCAGGAGTATTGTTGGACATTAAAAGCTCCTCTTTGTCTCCATATTCTTAAGTATTATTCTGAAGTTGATCATATTGTATATTGTGATGCAGATATGTACTTTTTTACAAAACCTAATATAATTCTAGATGAATGGTGGAAGTATTCCGTATTTCTTTGTCCACAGAGAGGTACCAAGGATCTTGAAAATGTACATGGTATATATCAGGCTGGGTTAATTGGATTTAAAAATGATTCAAACAGTAAAGATATTTTAAAATGGTGGAAAGATAGGTGCCTAGAATATTGTAAAAATGTATATGATATTAAGATGAATAGATGGGGAGATCAAAAATATTTAGATTACATCCCTAATATATTTTCTAATATCAAAATTATGACTCATAAGGGTATTGACGCAGCACCTTGGAATGTAATTTTAAATAACGCCCATTCTATAGCAAAAATAGAAGATAAGATTTTTATAGATCAAGATGAATTAATTGCTTTCCATTTTGGAAGTATGCAAATTATTAATACAAATGAATTTGATTTATGGAAACAAGAAAGTGTAGAAATGGATCAATCAATTTTAAAGTATATATATATTCCTTATATTGAAAAGATAAGAAATACATGTCTTTTACTTTATAATACTTTTGGAATCTCTCTTACGTATTTAGATACTAGATCAGTAGATAAATCTCCAATAAAAAATTATTTACAATACTCCTCTTTGCAGCTCAGATGAAATCTATTTCCACTTTTTATGTAAGTGACATTATTCCTTGAAGTATATATAAATTAATAAATATAACTATTTATCTCCTTTAATTGAACATTACTTTAAAGGGGAAGGATGGGATTCAATGCATATGATGAATGATTTAAAAAATAAAACTTTTCTTATAACTGGTGGATTTGGATTTATCGGTTCTCATTTAGTAAGAAGATTGTTAAACTTACAAGCAAACGTTGTTGTTTTCGCAAGAAAATCATCGAACTCTTGGCGTCTTAAAGATGTCCTAAGAAATTTCAAAGTTTATGAAATAGATATACGAGATAAAATGCAAGTTCAAGATACGATAAAACAGATTCACCCAGATTATATTTTTCACCTTGCTGCGTATGGAGTAAATTCAGCCAATGCAGATTACATGAGTGCTATTGAAACGAATGTTTTAGGTACAATTAATATTATTCAAGCAACAAAATCTATAGAGTGCCGTAAAATTATTAATATTGGAAGCAGTTCTGAATATGGAAATAAAACAGAACCTATTCAGGAAGACATGGTACTCACACCAGTAGACATTTATGGAAGTAGCAAAGCCGCAGCTACCATACTTGCTCATCAAATTGCTGCTGAGCAAAATATAAATCTTATAACTTTAAGGCCCTTTGGAATATTTGGAGAAGGTGAAGAATCACATAAAATTTTTAGCTATATTATTTTACAAGTGTTGCAGGGGAAAAATGTAGACTTAACTTTATGTAACCAACTAAGAGATTACTGTTATATAGATAATATTATAGATGCATGTATATTAGCAATTGAGCATAATTCTATACAAAATGAAATTTTTAATATTGGAAGTGGGGAAATCCACCTTTTAAAATATTATGTAGAATTACTCTTTAAACATTTACAGACAAATAAAAGACCTAATTATGGTGTATTACCCTATAGAACTAATGAACGATGGATCCCTGAACCAAATATTAACAAAATTAAAACTATGCTTTCCTGGGAGCCAAGAATAAGTATTGAAGAGGGTATTATTAAGACTGTTAATTGGTATAAAAATAATGCACATTTATATCTGAATGTATGAAAATATATGGGTAGGGTGTGAATTACTTGTTAAGTAATGGCTTTAATAATGTATTTCATGAAAAAAAGGTATTAATTACGGGACACACGGGTTTTAAAGGTTCTTGGTTATCCATATGGTTAAAAGAATTAGGTGCGACTGTAATTGGATATTCTTTAGATCCTAAAAGTAAAAAAGATAATTTTATATTAACAAATCTTCAAAATGACATAATTGATATTCGGGGAGATATTAGAGACTTTAATAAATTAAATAAGGTTTTTGAAGAACATAAGCCTGAGATTGTATTCCATTTAGCCGCACAGCCACTTGTGAAATATTCTTATGATTTTCCTAAAGAAACGTATGATATAAATGTTATGGGGACAATGAATATATTGGAAGCAATTCGTTTACATGAATCAACCAAAGTAGGAATTATAGTGACAAGTGACAAGTGTTATGAAAATAGTGAATGGGTTTGGGGATATCGTGAAAATGATCCAATGGGGGGATATGATCTATATAGCTCTAGTAAGGGATGCTGTGAGCTTTTAATTTCATCCTATCGTAACTCATACTTTCCAGAAAAGAATTATGACCAGCATGAAAAAATAGTTGCAAGTGTTCGAGCTGGAAATGTAATTGGCGGGGGAGATTGGTCTGTAGACAGGATTATACCTGATTGTATACGAGCATTAGAATCAAATCATGAAATCGCTATAAGAAACCCTAATGCAATAAGACCTTGGCAGCATGTTTTAGAACCCTTAAGTGGATATTTACTTCTAACTGAAAAAATTTTAACGGAGGGTGTTCGTTTTTCTGGTGCTTGGAACTTTGGTCCAACCCTAAATAATATGGTTCCAGTAAAAAAACTTGTTACTAGTATTGTGAAAATTTGGGGACATGGAGATTGGGTGTTACCAAATGAAAAGCAAGACGAATTTCATGAAGCAACATTCTTAAACCTTGATATAAGTAAAGCGAAATTTAAATTAAATTGGGAGCCAAAATGGTCTCTCCAACAGACGTTAAAACATACAGTGGATTGGTATAAAAGTTATCATACTCATTCCTGTACAAGACTACGAAATTTATGTGTTAGCCAAATTAAACAATATTGTCAGTCTTAAGAAAAAAGACTTATAGTTTGCGGAAGGCTGCTGAAAAAATGTCTACTTTGAATAACGGCCCCGGCTTCAATTGATACATGTAGCGTATCTTGTTTATTTGGATCAACTGTAATCCATCGTACATGATGCGTGAAAGGACGAGGGGGGAATGCCCACGTATATGAAGAAAGTAATGATTTCATGTTTTTACATTCGTTCCACGTTTCACCACCATTTTCTGAGGAAAATAAGGCACTAGGTTCTGTACCGACATAAACGACGCCATAGCCATTAACTTTCTTATTGGAGCTTACAGTTATCGCAGTAATAGAAGAATGTAAAATACCATCTTCTTTAGGGAAATCAAAGTAACGGTAAGAATCGCCAATCGGTCTCCAAGAATCCCCCCTATCGTCACTTAACCATACCCCCCGGCCAAACGTACCGCAATATATACGGTTGGATTGAAATGGGTCTACCGCAATACAGGTAGGCTGCATACCTTGTAAATGGTATTGAATTTGATACGCTTCGTTTTTTTCTTCTAAGACAACAAGTTCTCGTTCCATACAGAGGAATAACCGTTTCAAAACTATAACCTC
>NZ_JQKQ01000061.1:0-8130 GCF_000746135.1 Bacillus sp. UNC322MFChir4.1 | reverse complement strand
TTAAAACGAATTATGACATTATTAAAAGGGAAACAGTAACAAAAGTATAGAGAGAAAGGCGACCTTTCGTTCAAAACTGAACGAAAGGTCGCCTTTTTTGTTTTACATATGTTTTATGAGATGAAAAACGGAAGTTTTTCAGTGGCCTCGGGTCAAACCGAAACCATCTTTTTCTATTTTATAGGGTATAGTTCGAACATAATTGGCTTGTGTATACAAAATAGTGTAGATAAAGAAACTACTTATTTTCTTTTAATTTCTCTAATTCTTGTTTTATTTCTTCTTGTAAACCTTGGTTTAAACTCTCTGTTTGATTAGGAGATTTTAACTGATAAAAATAGTTGCTAGCAGCAGCTTCCGCTTCTAGTTTTTGCACGTAAGATTCGACGCGAGCAAAACCTTTCGTTGCATTTTCCGTATGGAAAGAAGCAAGTGCTGCGTTACTTTCTTTTATCGCTTGTGCCGCATTTAATCGAGAAACAAGAACGAGTTCTTTATATTGTAATTCTTGATATTTCTCTTGCAGTTTGTCAATTTGTTCATAAAGTGTGGCTGTTTGCTGTTTTGTTATTTCGTACTGTTCACGATATAGTGTAGCCTTCTTCTCATTTATGATTTTATCTTGTAAAGCTAGCTGTGCCATATGATCTTCTTCACGTGATACCGCAAGCTCAGCTTGACGAGTTCTTTTTGTGACAAGAGCATCAGTTTCTACAATTAACGCTTCATATTTCTTTTCTAAATAGAATTGGTGAGATAGCGCCTTTTGCGCCTTTGAAATTTGTTCTTCTGTTTCTCTCAGGTATTGCTTTAACATACTAACAGGGATTTCTAGCTTATCTAATGTTTGGTGCACATCTGCCATTACAATATTTTTAATTCGTTTAAAGATACCCATTGTTTACTTCTCCTCCTTACGAATATTCCGTTCCCATTGATCTAAAATATCTATTTGTTTTTGCATTGTTGAAACATTATACATAGGAATATTTATATGCTCACTTGTTATCGTTCTTTTTTGTCTAACCTTTTTATACGCCCAGGCAATCATTGCAGCAAGTGCAAGTATTGGAAAGAGTGGTAATAAACCAATAATTAGGATCAGTATTCCTGTCCACTTTTTAGCCATATTTCCTTCAGATTTGCGAAGAATTAACCAGCCGAAAAGAACAAGGCCAAGTTCTAGCAGAAATGGTAAAAATAATAGAACATCAAATCTCTTTTCATGATGCTTTTCATAATGAGTATGTCTTTCGAAGCTAGAAAAATCTTCTTTCTTTGTAAGGAAAGCTTGTCTCTCCTTATCGTGAGAAATACCATATTCAGCGTTCTTGTGCGTTTCATGATCCCATCTTTCTGACTTCATACTATGTAGTCCAAAGAACAGCAAAGTAAGAAGCAGTGGAAGGATCAACATCCATTTTAGCCAATACCATTTTTTACGTTTGTTCTTTTTCATCTGTTCACCACCTATCTATGATTCATTTTGTTTCAAGAAAAAGTGAATCCAGAACTACTGTTAATAGGGTCAAAATTTGAAGTGTGTATCTGGATTTATCACCTCGCTATATCTTTAATGATTATTAGTGTAAAACTTAGATGTGAGAAGGGCATGAAAGGGAAATGATGAAAATATGAGAAATATCTAAAAAAATTCTCATGAATCTTGAACAAGTTGCGTTACATAATCAGCTTCGTTTAATCAATGCAGGTGATTTATCACACCCCATCTATGTTCATGGGCGTGATATATATTGTCCTTGAAAAAATAGGCATATTAACAGTTGCTTCAGATACCCCCTACCCGTATAATGTATACAAAGAATGACAAAAATAATTCATGAGGTGATAGTAATGGATCATTGTGAAGGAAATCATATAGATCAAAAAATGGTTCCTCGAACAGAAGAGGAAATTCAAAGTGTGATGAAACGTTTAAAACGTATTGAAGGTCAAGTACGTGGTGTACAAAAGATGGTAGAAGATAATCGCTACTGTGTTGATATTTTAATTCAAATTTCAGCGATTAACGCAGCGTTAAATAAGGTCGGTTTTTCTTTATTGGAGCGTCATACAAAGCATTGCGTTGCAAAAGCAATTCATGAAGGGAATGGGGACGAATCGATTCATGAATTAATGAATGTCATTAAGCAGTTTTCAAAATAGGAGGGGTATACAATGGGGAATCAAAAACATGTTACGCTTGGCGTAACAGGAATGACATGTGCAGCTTGTGCCACCCGAATTGAAAAAGTGCTAAATAAAATGGATGGGGTAGAAGCTAATGTAAACTTAGCGATGGAAAAAGCAAGTATTAAATATGACCCGTCAAAGCAGGGAATCTCCAATATAAAAAACAAAATTGAAAAACTAGGATATAGCGTGGCGGAAGAAAAGGTTACTTTAGATATCGAAGGGATGACATGTGCAGCCTGTGCAAACCGAATTGAAAAAGTACTAAATAAAATGGAAGGTATTTCGAGTGCAACAGTTAATTTAGCTACAAATAGTGCTGTTGTAGAGTATAACGAAGGGTTAGTTTCTACAGAAAACATTCTTGAAAAGATAAAGAAACTAGGATATAAGGGACAAATCCGTAACGGAGAGGTAGATCATTCAGAAAGAAAGGAAGGAGTTATTAAGGAGAAAAGGCGTCAACTGCTGATTTCGATTCTCTTGTCCTTACCATTACTTTATACAATGTTTGGACATATGCCGTTTGATACAGGGTTACCAATGCCGCATATTCTTATGAATCCATGGTTTCAACTTTTATTAGCAACACCCGTTCAGTTTTATATTGGAGGACACTTCTATGTCGGGGCTTATCGTGCTCTTCGAAATAAAAGTGCGAATATGGATGTTTTAGTGGCCTTGGGAACATCAGCAGCTTACTTTTACAGTCTATATGAGGCATTGAAAACATTAGGAAAGGTAAACTACAATCCAGATCTCTATTTTGAAACAAGTGCCGTTTTAATTACATTAATATTAGTTGGAAAGTACTTTGAAACATTGGCAAAAGGCCGCACAACAGAAGCGATTTCTAAATTGCTAAGTTTACAGGCGAAAGATGCACTTGTCGTTCGCAATGGTCAAGAGGTGCGAGTGCCATTAGAAGAAGTTGTGATTGGAGATATCATGATTGTAAAACCCGGCGAAAAAATACCGGTAGATGGTATTGTGATTTCAGGGGTATCCTCTGTTGATGAATCAATGATTACTGGAGAGTCTATTCCAGTGGATAAAAAAGAAGGAGATTCTGTTATTGGTGCGACGATTAATGCAAATGGAATGCTAACCATTCAAGCTGAAAAAGTTGGAAAAGACACAGCATTAGCAGGCATTATTAAAATTGTTGAAGAAGCACAAGGTTCTAAAGCACCAATTCAACGATTAGCAGATATCATTTCGGGCATTTTTGTTCCTATTGTTGTAGCGATTGCTGTAGTTGCCTTTATAGTATGGTATTTCTTTATAACACCAGGAGATTTGCCAAAAGCATTGGAAGTAGGAATTGCGATTCTTGTCATTGCATGTCCATGCGCTCTGGGTTTGGCTACACCAACTTCGATTATGGTTGGTACAGGAAAAGGAGCAGAGAAGGGTATTCTCTTTAAAGGAGGTGAATACCTAGAAGGGACACATAAAGTCAATGCAGTGTTATTGGATAAAACAGGAACAGTAACAAAAGGAAAGCCAGAAGTGACTGATGTAATAGAATTTCAAAAAGGTATGCTGGATTATGCGATTTCAGCTGAAAGTGCTTCTGAACATCCATTAGCTCATGCGATAGTTGAACATGGAAAACAAAATGAGATAGAATTAAAAGAGTTACAGCACTTTTCAGCTATTCCAGGTCATGGTATTGAAGCGGGCATTGAAAGTAAAAAAGTTCTTGTTGGAACGCGTAAATTAATGAATGAGCAATCTATAGAAATTTCACAGCATGAAGAAATTTTGAAAGAATTAGAGTATCAAGGTAAAACAGCAATGCTTGTTGCAATTGATGGGGAAATGGCTGGAATAATCGCTGTTGCCGACACAGTAAAAGAAAGTTCAAAGGTTGCAATTGAAACACTGAAGCACATGGGAATTGAAGTATACATGGTAACGGGGGATAATCAACGTACCGCTGAGGCGATTGCAAAGCAAGTTCATATTGAGCATGTATTTGCGGAAGTATTGCCAGAGGAAAAGGCTAAGATTGTAGAGGATTTACAAAAACAAGGAAAGAGAGTAGCAATGGTAGGTGATGGTATTAATGATGCACCAGCTCTTGCAAAATCTGATATTGGTATGGCAATTGGAACAGGTGCAGATGTAGCAATTGAAACTGCAGATGTTACGTTAGTTGGTGGTGACTTATCACATATACCAAAAGCGATTGAGTTAAGTCGTAAGACGATGAAAAATATTCGTCAAAACTTGTTTTGGGCTTTATTCTATAACGCAATCGGTATTCCTGTGGCGGCTTTTGGATTATTAGAGCCTTGGGTGGCCGGAGCAGCGATGGCATTTAGTTCTGTATCTGTTGTGACGAACGCACTTCGCTTAAAACGCGTTAAAATATAAATGAATATGGAGGAATTTAATATGACTATCACATTAAACGTACAAGGAATGACATGTAATCATTGCAAAATGGCAGTAACAAACGCACTTACAGAGTTAGAAGGAGTACAAAATGTAGAAGTACAGTTGCAAGAGGGAACTGTAAATGTAGTATATGATGAAGCAAAAGTAGATGTAGAAAAAATGAAAGAAGCTATTGAAGATCAAGGATATGACGTGCAGTAAATAGTAAAAATTTAATAAATTTTTACTATAGAGGCCGTTTTATATAAGGAGCTGATTAAAAAGTCCAATTTTTAGTCAGCTCCTCTTATTTTTCAGTATGATTCAGCTTAGCGAATCGACGATATATTGCAAAGAATGGTCGAAACGGAAAAAGGACTAACTTCAAAAGGCACTTATATGCCTTTTGGGTCAGCTTCTTCGAATAGGCATGATCTCGTTTTGTTTACAAATAAAATTGAATTTACTAGAATAATATATAAAAATCATAATAATTACGCTTTATGGTAATGTTGTAAAATTAATTGCAATTATTGTTAGAAATAAAGGAATGGATGGTAACTCATATGAACAAAGTAGAAATTCATATATTAGGTGGTTTTTTAGGGAGCGGGAAATCAACGCTGCTTCAAAATCTTTTATTAGCGGAAAAGAAGAAAAATCGAAAAGTTGCAGTACTAATGAATGAAATCGGTGAATACTCCGTAGATACAGATATTGTAGGACGAGAAAATATTTTAAGAGAACTTTTAAAAGGCTGTATTTGCTGTACGATGAAAGATGAATTAGAAATTCAGCTACATTCCTTATATCAGGAGGAGAGACCGGATGTAGTTTATATAGAAACAACTGGCGTTGCGCATCCGATTGAAGTATTGGACGCTTGCCTTTCACCTATTTTAGCACCTTATATTGAAGTGAAATCGATTATTGTTGTATTAGATGCAATCAGATGGCTAAATCGTGAAACTTTAAGTAAAAGTGTACAACAACTTTTAAATGAACAAATGAAGTATGGAAGTCATATTCTTATCAATAAATCAGATTTGCTCAGAGATGAAGAGAAGGAACGGATTGTTGAGGAAGTATCGTTAATAAATAAACATGCAAAATTATACGAAACACAGTATTGTAATATATCTTTAGAAGATTTCGAAGAGGTACAGCTTGCAAGTAATCAAAATCACGAGAAATTACATGTGACACAGCATTTACATATTCAAACTATGACCTATCCATTTACAAAATCAATTAATCAAGACAAATTATACGAGTGGCTTTCTAATTTGCCAGAGGGAATTTACCGTGTAAAAGGATTTGTGAAGTTTCATGGTGATAAATACCCAACTTTACTGCAATACTCATTTGGTGTGCCATCTTTATTAGAGCAGGATTTTGGGTTCCCAACAAACCTTGTAATTATTGGAGAGAATTTAGATAAAGCGAAACTGAAGAAAGAACTAGAAATTTTGGAACAAGTTGAACTGTAAGGTTTGTGTACGGTTGTTTTTAGGTAAATATTTAAATAAGGGGGGAAGGACCATGCCCATCAACCTAGGAAAGCAGGTCACTCCCAAAACGATAAAGTGAAACTTTAATCAGTGGGGGTTTTCTTCATCCCCCACTGATTATCATCCCTCACCAATCGGGCTTTTACGGGCAGTAATACTGCCCACGAATAGCGGGATAAAATGAGCTTTCTTATTACAAGAAGGTTTAAAATTTCGTTATGGGGGTGCTGCAAAAATTTTACTTGGTGGCTATATGCACCAGAGCCTAAATAACTGTTCTTTTTCCATACTAATCACACACCTTTTGTAAAGTAATAATATCAGTATGTCTAAGATATATAAGAAAAAGTTCTTTTTTTCTGAAAAATGTATATAAATTCAATATTAATAATAAATATACAAAATAATTTTATATTCCCTTAATTTATTCCTGTTTCATCTACATTAATTATTTATTATAACAGCTTTCACGTCTAAAATAAGATATTACAACAAGGGAAAGTATAAATATCTTTATAATGACATTCTAATATAATCAATGAATTAATCAAAGGTAATCTGTATTATTTTATTTTTATACTAAACTAATACAGCTTCAAACAATAGACACAGTTGCTACATGCCAAGTGTAATTTATTATCTATTCAAGATTCTGTATATTCAATCTTTCTAAAAATAAAAAAATATCATAACTCATAAATATACAAGCTATAATGAGGGCGTCGAGAGATAATCTATTACCTCTAGAGAAAATATCAAGCCTGGTTCTGGTGCGGAAATTCTAAAGACCTTGCAAGTAATCTTCTAAAATTGGACATACTGATACGTTTACTCTAAGAAAGGTGTGTGATTAGAAGGGAAATTTATTCGACATGAAAATGGAAGCGCTATATTAAACTTCATGTCATGTAAGAAAATGAAATTTGGTGATAATTCTAATACAGTTTTTATTACAATTAAAGAAATAAACAGTTATTAGGAATATTATGAAATCGTTAACATTTCTATTCTCTATTGTTCTTCTAAGGATGTTTGTACATTTAGAGCCATTATCATTAAAATATACTACTATACAATTAGAATTTTTTGTAAACGCTAACAAATTCATCAAGTTGATGACTAGCGAATGTTTCGATTTTGATCAACTTAGAAGAAGGGTATACGATGCGCGGCACCTTGTAAGCAATTTATTTTTCAAGAATGGACTATATTCCTAAGCCTTAACAAGAGACGTAAGAATAGGATACAAGGAGGAATTATTATATGAATGGGAATACTGCAAAAAAAATAGAACTTCAAGCTGAAAATACTGCAGTAAAAAATGAAAAATATCTAGACCCTAAAAAGTGGCATAAACAGGATACAACCTGGGCATTGAGTCTTTTTGGGACAGCAATTGGAGCAGGGGTACTCTTTTTACCTATTAATGCAGGTTCAGGTGGTTTATTATCATTACTGTTAATTACCATCCTTGCATTTCCAGTTATGTATTACTCACATAGGGCGCTTGCTAAAATGATATACGCTTCCAATTCTGCTGATGAGGGAATTACAGGTACAATAAGAGAGTATTTCGGAAATAAGGCAAGTATCATTTTTAATATAGTATATTTCGTTTCAATTTATACAATCGTGCTAATGTATTCGGTTGCACTTACAAATACTGCAAGTAGTTTTATCGTAAATCAATTGCACATGAACGAGCCTCCAAGGGCCATTTTATCGCTTGTATTAGTAATCGGTCTTATAGCTATACTAAATTTTGGTCAAGATATCACTGTAAAGATAATGAGCATGCTAGTATATCCTTTCATAGCTTCTCTACTTTTTATCGCAATATCTTTGATTCCACAGTGGAATACGTCAATGCTTAGTTTTTCAAGTGTTTCTACTGCTTCAACAGGCACAGGATATTTTGGAACGATATTGATGATACTACCAATCATCGTATTCTCGTTCAATCATTCGCCTATGATTTCATCATTTGTTATGAAACAGAGAGCTACCTATGGAATAGAAGCTACTGATGCCAAATGTGCTC
>NZ_JQKQ01000060.1:0-8623 GCF_000746135.1 Bacillus sp. UNC322MFChir4.1 | reverse complement strand
CCGCCTTTCAATTTCGCACCATGCGGTGCAAAATGTTATCCGGTATTAGCCCCGGTTTCCCGGAGTTATCCCAGTCTTATAGGCAGGTTACCCACGTGTTACTCACCCGTCCGCCGCTAACTTCTTAAGAGCAAGCTCTTAATTGGTTCGCTCGACTTGCATGTATTAGGCACGCCGCCAGCGTTCATCCTGAGCCAGGATCAAACTCTCCAATAAAGTGTTTGTCTAGCATCATAAATAAAAATTGACGTTTCACGTTGTTTGTTTCGTTCAGTTTTCAAAGAACTCATCCGCCGCTCAATTGCGACTTTCTTATGTTAACATCTCAGTCATTCAATGTCAACTAAGTTTTTTATTTTATTTTCGCTTTCTGCTTTGTTGCAGCAGCGACTCGTATAATATTACTCCTCTATACAATAATAGTCAATAGCTTTTTTAATTTTTTTGATATTCCTAGTTACATTATTTTGTTTTGTGTAGCTGCCACTTATATGTAAAAAATCAAAGTGAATTTAGATGAATACTCCCCCACTGATAAAAAACCGCCCAATCGGACTTTTACGGACAGTTATCCCCCACCTATCTTCTTCGATTTTTTCGGAATCTTGAGGCGGGGGGTTACTGTCCCTTAATGCGGGATAAAACCGACAGCAATTCACAATTACGTTAACTTATAGGAAGAATTCAAAAAAACCTTAATTTCACGAACCAATTCCGCTGCATGATCAAACATCATAGCATGAGACGACCCAGGAATTACAACTGTTTTACTTTCACTTAATTTACATTCAACATTTTTTATGAATGCTAATTTCTTATTAAGGTCCCCTTCTTTTTCCGCTGGTAGAAATAATACTCTACATTGAACATGATCATACAAATCCTCTAACCTTCTATCATAAAGATCTTCCGCAATCTGTCTCATATTCTCCTTCTTAGACACAAACGTCACTTTTCCATTCGGAAGTTCTCGAGGCTTATAATCCTCCATAACTAAAGCTCTGTTCGTATTCCATGGCAGCCATGTCTTTTTCATATACTGTATCAAATCTTCTCTTGAATCAAATTCCTGCTCCGGATTAGAAAAGCACTTATTTATATGTTCTTCTTTCGATTCAGTATACAAGCCGCCATCTCCTGAATGATTGACTAAAGCTCCTTCAGAATTAACTAAGGAAATAACCCTATCTGCATACGTGGATGCGAACATTGTACCAACATAACAACCAAGCGAACTTCCTACTATATGAGTCTTATGAATGCCGAGGACATCTAGTACCTCTCGAATGTCTTCAACTAAAGTTTCAAGTTGATATCCATTTTCAGGATGATCCGTATTGCCATGCCCCCTTATATCGATAGCAATTACCCGATATTCTTCTGTAAACTTTGGAACAATACTTCGCCAAATTGCTGCACTTCCTCCCATATAATGCAGGAATAAAATTGGCTCACCATTCTGGCTATACTCATACGCTTTAATTTTTACTCCCTTTGTATTTACCGTGTATTCTTTCATTCCCTAATCCCCCTTTATTCCCCCTAGTTCATGAAGGGAACTTCGTGACTTCTCATTTATTTTATCGTATATTGATGACAAACAATGTCACTAATACCAGGAGATATTTTTATGTCTAGAACAGGAAGATTATTTGAGCTATTAATTACACTAAATACAAAACATCGCTTTACCGCTCAAGAATTAGCAAATGAATTTTCAGTATCCAAAAGAACGATACTTAGGGATTTACATCTATTAAGCGAAATGGGTGTCCCTCTTTTTTCTTCCCCCGGGCCAAATGGTGGCTACACACTTATAAGGGAGCAAAAACTTCCTACTATCTCATTAACACCAGAAGAAGCAACAGGATTACTGCTATCCTATAAACTTTTAGAGGATGGACCTTTTACACAAGAAATTATATCAACCATTACTAAAATCCGTTCCGGTATGTCCGTAGAGATGCTTCAAAAAATTGAGACATTACAAGATAGACTAGCTATTGATTCTCCGAAAAGAAGCTTTAAAAACCATTACCTCAAAGAACTTTTACAAGCATCATTAGACAAAAAACACCTGCAAATAGAGTATGAATCCCGGTCCGGATATTCAATCCGAACAATCTTTCCTTATGGACTCGTTCTAGCTAACGGAATATGGTACTCCCCTGCATTTTGTTATAAACGAAAAAGGAATGTACCATTTCGAGTCGATCGCATTATTTCCCTTAAAATACAACACGATTTCTCAGAGCCGATTCCAGTAGATATGACCATTCCACAATGGTTAAATCAAACAGAAGCCTCACCAAAAGAACTTACTTTGCGAGCAACATTAACTAAAAAAGGCTGTAAAATGCTAGATCCTCATCCTATTGGGGAATGGATTCAAGTTATCCCTAATGGTACGGGAGTAATCGAAGAACAGTTTAGAGAGTCAGATATACCATTTATCGGAGGACTATTCCTTAGTCTTGGGGCGGAAATATTAATAGAGGAGCCTGTAGAATTAATACAATTTGTACGGGAAAAAGCGCTGGAAGTTATTAGCCGGTACAAAAAAATATAAAGCGTCTCCTTATTTCAAATCTACTGAAGTTTTACTTGCACCTACAGTTACGTGAGGCTGTATGTTCAAAGTAACCAAATTGACATAGAAAAGGAGATAGATATAGCATGAGTATTAACAGCACATATTCAATCGGAGAATTTTCTACAAAGACCGGGACATCCATACGAACATTACATTATTATGATGAAATTGGGTTACTCAAAGCTGAAAAGCACCCTCATTCTGGTCACCGCCAATACACCGAGCAGGACGTGCTTACGCTGCAAAAAATTGTTGGTTTTAAATTTTTAGGCTATAGCTTGGACCAAATTAGTAAAATGATGAATGAATCTAGTTTGAACGTAACCTTACACGATACGCTACAAAACCAAAAAAGGGCTTTTGAACAGAAAAAAGAACAAATCGAAACGGCGCTAAAAGCGATTAATCGTACGATTCGATTGATAGAAGATAAAGAAGAAGTGGACAGTACAATCTTAATGAGTTTAATAAACAGCATGCAAGCAGAAAAACACCAACAACTATGGATTGAACAACATACATCAAAAGAAATAGCTGATTGGTTATTTAACAAGCCTGAGGAAGAAATGATCGCATTAGATAAAGAATTTATCAAGTTGTCTAAGGAAGTAAAAAGATTAACAGGAAGACCAGTTCATACTCCCGAGGTACAAGAGTTAATGGATAAACATATGAAAACAACGCTTAAATTTGTTGGTAAAGAAGCGATGTACGCTATACAAGATATAGAAGAATTAGAAAAAGAAGAACTTGAAAACATGACTCCTTCTCCATACACAAAAGAGGAAGAGGAATGGTTAAACCAAGCGATGGAGTATTATATGATTCAAAATGGTATGTATGATCCAAAGATAGATTAAGACGACTGTACATATATAAAACAAGTTCGCATTAGAATAAAAGAAGTAGCCTGTTTGGATCAACCTTTTTCCAAAATAGGCTATTTATTATGGATAAATATAGTCATCATCGTAATTGAGTTTATAATCTACCTTATTTCACCAATTCATAGTATATAATTAATTCATACAACCAAATCCCAATTTAGAAGCAGGTGAAACAATGGAGACCGTTCGCGTACTTATAGCTGATGATGAAAAAGAAATAAGAGATTTGTTAAAAAAATACCTTGAAAGAGAATTCTATACAGTAGATACAGCAGTCGATGGTGAAGAAGCTCTTCATTTATTTAAGCAAAACCAATATAACCTCGTCATATTAGATCTAATGATGCCGAAAATAGATGGGATCGAAGTATGCAAAAGACTTAGAGAGCAAACAAACATCCCTATATTAATGCTTACTGCTAAAGATCATGAAGTAGATAAAATTTTAGGATTAAGCATAGGCGCAGATGATTATATTACAAAACCTTTCAGTATTCATGAAGTAGTGGCACGAGTAAAAGCCCTTATGAGACGTTTTTTAGTATTAGGAAGCGACGCTACCCTTCATGAACAAACAGTCATTTCGTTCAAAGGGCTAACCATTGATTTGAAAAAATACACAGTTACTGTAGATGAAGAAGAAATAGCTTTAACAGCGAAAGAACTAGAGTTACTAAAGTTTTTCGCTTCTAACCCCGAACAAGTATTTACGAAAACGCAACTCTTTCGCAACGTTTGGGACAGTAACTATATAGAAGATGATAATACAGTTATGGTACATATTAGAAAGCTTAGAAAGAAGATCGAAGCAGACCCTTCAAACCCTAAATTTATTCAAACTGTATGGGGTATCGGTTATAAATTTGTAGGTGAAAAAGATGAAAAACGATAAAGTTCTCTATCTGATTTTATTTCAGCTAATCATTATTACGATACTTCTATTTATTGAAATGAGTCATATATTTAAACTCATTTTATTTACGGTATTATTTCTTATCACGATAAGTCTTTTCTTAATAAGAACCCACTTTATTCAAAGCCGAAAGTCTATTATTACTAGCTTACAACGAGCGATTCATGGGAATTTACATACAAGGCTATACACAACCAATGATAATTCTTTAGATGATGTCATTTTTTCTATAAATGAATTGATTACAGAGCTAGAAAAGGTACAAGTTGATGCTAGAAAATCGCAAGAGGCTAGAAAACAGCTCTTATCTAGTATTTCACATGATATTCGAACACCCCTTACTTCCATTATTGGATATGTTGACGCTTTAAAAGATGGGATTGCTTCTTCAGAAGATGAAAGACGAGAATATCTCGAAATACTCTCAAAGAAATCAAACAGCTTGAAACAGTTAGTTGATCAAATATTTAATATGGCTAAGCTAGATGCAGATGAATTTCCTATAAAGAAAGAGTCTCTCGATTTTGCTGAGATTACTAGAGAATCGCTAATTGAATTTTTACCTGAACTATCAAAACAGAACATAGAATTGCAAGTTCATATTCCAGAAACACCTTGCCCTATTACAGCGGATCCCCTTAGTCTTGTACGAATTATAGGTAACCTCATAAAAAACGCGATATATTACGGGAAAACTGGGAAGGTAGTGGGAATAGAACTACTAGAAACCACGTCTGCATACCAACTACTCATTTGGGACAAAGGACCTGGAATCTCAAATAACGATTTAGAAAACGTATTTGAAAGAATGTATAGAAGTGACCAATCAAGGAATGCTTCACATGGTGGTAGTGGTCTGGGACTCGCTATCGCAAAAGCTCTCGTCGAAAAAAATGACGGAGACATATGGGTAGAAAGCATCCCATGGGAGCAAACTACATTCGGCTTTTCCATTCCAAAGCAAACTACTTTTAAGAAATAGTTAAGAAATGATTAAGCCACAGTTAAATCCTCCTTTTTATTATGTAAGTAAGATGTCATAGAAAGTGGGTGTTCCAAAATGAGCGCAATTATAAAAACTACAAATCTTACTAAAATTTATGGCAATCAAAAATCAGTGGATAATCTCAATATAACAGTAAATCAAGGGGACATTTATGGGTTCATCGGACGAAACGGTGCAGGTAAAACAACGACTATTCGAATGCTATTAGGTCTCATAAAGCCTACAAGCGGAAAAATCGAGATATTTGGAGAGGATTTTTCTCAAAATCAAAAAGAAATTTTAAGAAGAATTGGTTCTATCGTTGAAGTTCCAGGTTTTTATGAAAACCTTACTGCGAGAGAGAACTTATTAATTAACGCAAAAATAATCGGAGTGCATAAAAAGAATGCTATTGAAGAAGCACTAGAAATTGTCGGCTTGCAGCATGAAACAAAAAAGCTGGTAGGTAAATATTCTTTAGGAATGAAACAACGGCTAGGAATCGCAAGAGCACTTCTCCACTATCCAGAACTATTAATACTTGATGAACCGACAAATGGTTTAGATCCAATTGGTATTAAAGAAATGCGCAAGCTTATTAAATCTTTAGCGCAAGAAAGAAATATTACGATATTAATTTCCAGCCACATTTTAGCTGAGGTCGAACAGCTAGTTGATCATATGGGAATTATTCATGAAGGGAAGTTATTAGAAGAGATTTCTCTCGATGCACTTCGAAAAACAAATCGTAAATACTTAGAATTCCAAGTAAACGAAGATAATAAAGCTGCGATGCTTTTAGAAAAACAATTTCATATTTTTGATTATGAAGTACATGACGAAGGAAATATTCGCGTTTATTCTCACTTCGGACAACAAGGACAGATTAATAAAATGTTTGTTCAAAACGATATTGAAGTATTAAAAATTATAATGAGCGAAGACCGATTAGAGGATTACTTCACCAAATTGGTTGGAGGTGGGACAATTGGTTAATCTACTATATACGGAACTATTAAAATTGAAACGATCTAATATGTTCTTAATTAGTATTATCGGGGCAGCTGTAGCACCTTTTATGATAGTAGTCGCATCATATATACACGTAAAAACAAAACAGCCCACTAAAGCTATTCTGTTTACCGATTTATTTACTGACGCCCATCTATATACCCTTTTAGTAATTGGAGTTCCTTTATACGGAGTTGTCACTGCTTATCTCTTTAACCGTGAGTATACAGAAAACACATTAAAAAATTTATTAACGATCCCTGTATCACGTATTAGATTTATCATTAGCAAGTTTATTCTCCTTTTTATTTGGATTATGACATTGACTATGGTTTCTTGGGGATTAACTCTACTATTAGGATTATTAGGAAGCTTTCCTGGTCTAAGTAATGCATTAATTCTACAGTCTTTCATGAAGTTTTTAATAGGGGGCGGATTTCTTTTTATCTTATCCACTCCTATTGTATTTCTAACTCTTATAATGAAAACATATGTGTCACCTATTATATTAACCATCGTTATTACAATGATAAATGTTATGACCGCCAATTCAGAACATAAAGATCTATTCCCTTGGGCGGCAACAATAGATATCGTAAATAACAAACTCCAACCAACATATCCACCAGAATATTCTTATGTGATCATTGCCGCTACAGCTATTATCGGCTTCATCGCAACAATATTCTATTTCAAAAGAGTGGATATTCATTGATTTAGCTACTCATCAAGAAGTAGTAGTGCCTCATGAAAAAATAGTTGTAGACTACAAAGGGTTTCCTGCACATGAAAGCACTTTTTGTTAACAAAAACTAAAGTATCGCAAAACCTTGAAGCAATCCCTTCAGAAGTTCTGAAGGGACTCTTTCATTCACATAATAAGCATTATATAGATTTATTGACAGGCACCTAAAGGGTTTCCGTCAGGATCAAAAAATGTAAAGAATTTAGTAGTCCCTTCTCCACTAATAGAATTTACTTTGACACCACGTTCAATTAACAGTCGGTAAGTCTCATTAATATCCTTAGGGATAAAGTTATAGTACTTTCCCACTCCAAAGTTATTCTCAGGAAACTTCATTGGTTGATGATTAACAGTTCTTACAAGACATACTACTGTTTGTGAACCTTCTTCGATTTTCATAACTGCAGCTTCGTTCTCAATATAAATAAGTTTAAATCCTAATTTTTCTTCATACCATTTCGCTGAAATTTTTGGATCTTTGACTGGTATAAATACACCTTCCATTCCAGCCAATAATGATTGCGACATTGCTATATCCCCCTTAGAAGTTTTTCATTATTTTATTCGTTCACATTTACGCTAAAGCCTTCTTTTTTGTTCGAATAATTGATACCCTAGCTTGTGAATAACGTACCGAAGTTAGAAGGAGTTACCATATAGCATATTCATGTTTAATTAAGAGAGATTAATATGTAATACATAAGAATTTATACGTTAAGAGATAGAAGAGTAAAAATATAGAGTTCACTTAGAGAAGAAGTGAATGTGCCACGAATTAAAAATCGGTAGAACATAAAGATGAAACACAATCTTCTGAGGAGAACACAAAACGAAAATAAAAATATTGAGTATAACATGTATATTCATCGCAATTAAGAGCACATTATATACAAATATAAAGGAGGTGTAATTATGAATATTCAAAGACACGGTTATAATACAAATGAAATTCTTATTGCAGGTGCTACAAGTGCAATTGAGCAAATGAAATATGAAATTGCTCGTGAACTTGGAGTCACACTTGGTCCTGAAACGTCTGCACGTGCCAATGGTTCTGTCGGAGGAGAGATCACAAAACGTCTTGTTCGGATGGGTGAAGAGAAGTTAGTGGGTCAATATAGAGTCCATTAAAAAATTTACATAAAGTGAACAATTAAAATACACAAACACAAAAAAACCTAAGTCAAATTGACTTAGGTTTTTTGCCTGGCAACGTCCTACTCTCACAGGGACAAAGTCCCAACTACCATCGGCGCTAGAGAGCTTAACTTCCGTGTTCGGTATGGGAACGGGTGTGACCTCTCTGCCATCATTACCAGACTTATGAAGGTATATTCCTTCAAAACTAGATAACATTTGCTTCATATTGTTTGATTAAGTCCTCGATCTATTAGTATTCGTCAGCTCCACGTGTCACCACGCTTCCACCTCGAACCTATCAACCTGATCATCTTTCAGGGATCTTACTAGCTTAACGCTATGGGAAATC
>NZ_JQKQ01000059.1:0-8815 GCF_000746135.1 Bacillus sp. UNC322MFChir4.1 | reverse complement strand
TGGCATCCATGATCGCGATAGTACATATTTGGGAACAAAAATCTTACGAGACCTTGCGGTGGGCCTTTCATCCAACGGAATTGCAGTGTTGCGCTATGAAAAACGTTCCTTAGAACACGCATTAAAGATGAGTGCAGAACCTGGTACGTTAGACCGTGATACTACAGATGATGCCATATATGCAGCAAAATCAGCAGCGCAGCAGGAAGGCATTGATCCAAATAATATTTTCATTCTCGGACATAGCCTAGGAGCTGGCACAATGCCGCGTATACTGAGCAAAGCGCCTTCCTCACTTGTCCGAGGAAGTATCTTACTCGCACCACCTGCACGCCCTTTGACTGACATTGCCATTGATCAGAATCAATACCTTGGGGAACCAAAGGAAGTAATCGATGAACTAAAAAGACAGTTCGCTTTTATCCGGAGGCACTGAAAAAGTGATTGTTTCGAAAAAACAAGACATATTTTATCAGTATATTGAAAGTGAAAAGGAGTCTGTCACCTGTATATAGTAGGTGACAGACTCCTTTTTCTTATAATGAGGACTTTTTCAGTGGCCTCCTTTTATCCAGGATCCTACTTTCAATCCTGACCATCCGCCAGCTGGCTACAATTTTCCGTTTCCTCATTTTATGTATGATGTTTCTAGGTGGCGTCCAGTTGAGGAGGCAAAATTACGAAAAGAGCCTTTACTGATTCTGCAAGGGGCATGCGATTATCAAGTAACAGTAAAAGATGAATATACAAAATGGCAGGAAGGACTTTCAAACCGCGGGAATGTTCAGTTCAAAGAATACCCGAAATTGAATCATTTCTTCACGGAGGGTGACGGGGAATTAAGTCGTCCTAGTGAATACGAAATCCCTGCCAATGTTCCCGAGTACGTCATCCAGGACATTATTACATGGGTCAACGAGACAAAAAAATAAAAAAACATCAAAAGCCTTCATGCAATCATCATTGCGTGAAGGCTTTTTTGAAACTAGTGATTTCATCCAAGTGATTCAGACATATCTATTATTTTCGTTATCATTTTATATAATATTTGCCTTGTTACCCTTATAGGGGGAGCGTTACATGCCCCCTAGAAGACATCGCATTCATTTCTGTTGACTTTATCAATTCTTCGGTAGTATTTGCAATTGAATTCATGTTATCACAAAGATAAAAAAACATGTAGTATATTTTAGTATTGACATAACATTTAAATTATTTTTATACTGTTAATAACATATTACTGTTAACGACAGTAATATGTTATTAACAGTGTTGACTTTAATGTTATGTTAACGAAAAAATTTTTTTACATTTAAATTAGGAGGCTATATATTTCATGAAACATACAGGAAGACATACAGGTGCATTTCTTTTGCTGTTTTTAACAGAGGGAGATTGCTATGGAGGGAAACTTCTGCAGAAATGTGAAGAAGAGCTTCCCATCAATCCAATTGATAGTGCCATCATATATCGCACACTAAAAAAATTAGAGAAAGAAGGTGCTGTTGAGTCTTATTTGGATACAACTGATCAAGATAAGCCGATAAAGATGTACAAAATTACTACAGTTGGAAAAAGAAAATTAGAAGATTTTCAAATAGATATTGAAGAAAAAATTAAGAATTTATCATTTTTCTTAAACAAATATAAAGAATGGAAGGAGTATGATCATGATTAATGGTGTTATCCTTTACGCTATCGCTATTATTCTTATCAGTATCTCTTTTATAAAGGATCGAAATAAAACAAAAGATGCTCTATTAAAGTCATGGAAAATGTTTCGTAATATTATACCTGACATGTTATCAATTATGCTTTTCGTTGGACTATCACTATCTATATTAACGCCTTCCTTCATTTCTTCCATCATTGGGGAAAAATCTGGATTCATCGGTATTGTTTATTCAGCAATAATTGGCTCTGTTGCACTCATTCCAAGCTTTATTGTGTTTCCTCTAGGAAATACATTAGTCCAAAATGGTGCAGGCCTCCCTCAAGTTGCGGTATTAATGTCTACATTCATGTCAGTAGGAATCACAACTTTACCGATGGAACAAAAGATATTTGGGCGAAGTTTTGCTTATTCTCGTAATGCATCTGCATTGTTAATGTCTCTCATATTCTCGTATATTATTTGGGTGGTGATGGTATGAATGAATTAAAAAGATATCGTTTCTTTTTCATTTTACTATTGGGACTCATTATATTGGCTTTTATAAACCAATCGTTGGGATGGAACGCATTTCAATTAACAGGAAAAAGTATTTTAGATATGCTGTTTCTACTTCCTCCTGTCTTAATATTCGTAGGGTTGCTTGACCAGTGGGTGAAGAAAGAAACATTAATTAAATATATGGGGGAAAAATCTGGCATCTATGGCATCTTGTTCTCCCTATTACTAGGAGGAATTGCAGCCGGTCCACTCTATGTTGCTTTTCCAATCGCGGCACTTTTATTAAAAAAAGGAGCGAGCATACGATACATTGTATTTTTTCTAGGAGTTTGGACAACTGCAAAATTACCGATTATGGTATATGAATTTGCTTCATTTGGAATTAAATTTACACTCATTCACATTTGTTTTGGTTTATTATTTTTCTATTTAATGGGTGTTATTTTTGAAAAATTTTATGACCACCGACAATTGTTAAAGTATGATATAACGAAAGAAGTTTAGATTTAGATCAATAAGTCTTTAAACTCCTCAATCACAGATTCTTTTGTAACTGTAGATTTTAAATAGCATTTGATCAAAAATCCTTTATAAATCCGCATTTTAAGATAGGAATCATCTTACATCACCATCAACTTAAGAATTTTATAACGATCCTAAACAAAAAATTTGTACATTTTCATCTGAGGTGTCAAATTTCTCATTTTGGGATAGTTGCTTTTCTTAGCTTGATGGCGATGAGGTAGCGTCACATGCCCATCAAACTTACATTTTGAAATGCCCCAAAACGAAATTTTTATCTTTTCGTAGGTGTCTATGAGAATTTAGTTCATTTTTTCGTTTTGGGGTAATTCTGAATTCTTAAGTTGGTGAGTATGGGGAGGCCCCCTTTTTAGTGGTTAAAATAACTCTCTCTTTTAATATTTACATGTGGAGGAGCTATTTAAACTAATGATGGGGTTAGTACGAATAAAATGTGATTAGGTTCAGCACTCTTGTTCAAAAATCGGTGTTTAACATTTGGTGGAATGCGTACCACATCTCCTTCATCTAAAAAATATTCGGTTCCTTCCAATTCAACATATGCTTGACCTTTCATAACCACAGCAATCTCTTCTTTATCGTCATGTAAATAATGACTCTCTGTAGTAGTAGTATGTGCATTCAAATCCATCATTAAGAGTTCAATATGCGCCTTCATAAAATCTGGTGTTAATACATCATAGACAATATCGTTTGAAAAGAGCTTCTACATCTCCATAGGTCATCGGTTTACCTCTGTTCTTACCGTGCAGTTTGACGAATACAAAGTTGGTTTCGGTATCCGCTTCTCATTATAGTCTGTTTAAGTTATGTCAACTCCTTATTTTTAGGGATTCGATTGTACTAAATATTCGTGTATATACATCCTTAATATTTGCTTCATTTACATTATCATTGTATAGTCCAAAACCCCAACTTTGAATATTTTCACCCTCTTGAAAATAACCTGTCGCATATTCACCTGATTCTACTTTTGGAAAATCTTCATAAGATACTTTTTCATCAACAAAAGGAATATATGATTTTTTTGTCTCAATAAAGAAAAATGGAATCCCTGCCTCTTTATATACTTTCGCATATTTACTATCGGCAGCCTCTGACAAATGCTCCTTCATAATAAAAACGGCATCAAATTTTGATGCAAGTGTTTTCCCTTCCTCTAACTCATTCAAAGTTATAGTTGTGAACTTCACGTTTTCTTCCCTTACTTTTGGAGCATTTCCTATAATACCGATGTTTAAGCTCTTCCCTTTATATAGGGATGAGTTAACTGTATTAGAATTACATCCAGCTAATATCATTAAAATGAAAAAGAAAATGGGAAGTGTTTTCCTCATTAGCAAGACCTCCTTTAAAAATCATAACGAAGATAGAATTGAAGTAAAATTTATTTACTTTTTAATAAGTGGATTCGTTACTATTCCATTATTAGATAAAGAAAAACATTTACATGAAGCGCTTCTAATTACCTTGTATTCATTTGGTCACAGACTGAGCAGAAAAATTCAAGATAAAGTCACCCCTACAAAGGTTTCTTGTTTATCCATCTAATATAATTAGAATTTTCCGTATATCCATTTTACATATAGAGGTATTGACATATCGCCATCAAGTTAAGAAATGCATTGTTCCCAAAACGAAAAAAATGAGCCGAGTTCTTATAAATAACTGTAAGAAGGTAAAAATTTCCGTTATGGGGGTGTTTCAAAATAATTTTTTATTTCTCAACAGTTAACAAATTATGGGGATTAAAAATATGAGATGTTTTCTAATTTAGCCTTATTTGGAACATCATCAATGATTACAATTTGATAGGCACTGTCCCTTCCTTTTGCGGGCGCAAAGATCAAGTGAATTTTAATGTAAGCAAATATGTATAGTTAGCTTTCATTTCCCTGCAATCATTGACTTTGTTCATATTCTCCTTATATCCTCAAAATCAGCAAGAAAAGTATAGATTCAAAACATTATAAAGAGGTAGTGACAGGGTTGCTGTCATAGACCGCAAAGTATTGCTTATAAACTACTAAGTTTCATTACCAAAAACCCCTTCCGTATTCTAAGAAAGAGACATCCTATTCACATAATCCTTGTTATCAGTAGTTACTTTAATTAATTTTTTACTTAAAACAACACTTCTGTAATTTGTAATTTCCCAATTGATATATTCAATAAAACGATATCCCTTATCACCATAATATTTAATAAGATGACTGGCTCCCTCAGCTGTATCTAATGCGAGCTCCTCTATCCCTTCTTTTATTGCTAACTCTTCAACTAATTCAATCAACTTTCTTCCGATTCCCATTGATTGATAAGAAGGATGGATGCCAAACTGACCTATTGTTGCTACATTATCTTTGTTATACCAATTACATCCTTTGTTTTTCTCTGGTGAGTAATAAGAAATTGAACCAATAATTTTATTATTTCGAATGGCAACAAGGCATAATGCCTTGTTAATTCGTTCAAGAGTAATACTAGAATCCTGATGACTTGCCAGATAATTAAAACCTAAATCAGCCAGTTTTTTATATGACTTATTTAATACTTGGGTTAACTGTTCAATATCATCTTTCTTATTATCGAAAACACGAATATGTATCCCGTTATAACAAGCTAAAATATTTTTTTGAACTGTGCTCACATATATACCCCCTTTTCTCTATCACATCACTTCCAATAATCTTTCATTAAAACAGTAGACCAATTTGCTTGTTTAATTTCATTCTTAGGAAGAAATTCCTTCATTACAGGTTTAATATCAATAATAGGCGTTCCATCTATTGCATCTAATCCTTTTACCACTAACTTATTTCCAGTATGCTCTATCAATTCAACTGTAGTTACACCCAATTTATTCGGTCTATTTTTCCCTCTTTGCGAAAAAATGCCAACTTTCGGGAAATTAGGGTTATTTCTTGGGTGCCTTGCTTCATACTGGACTTTATCATCAGATACTTTATCAAAGTAAAAAATCACTTCTAAGTGTGAAAAATCTTCTATTCCTTGTAATGCAGATTCATTTAATTCATCAGTTAGTTCAATTACTGAAACAACACAACCCCAATTATCATCTCTCATTTCTTCACGAGAATTATGAACATATGCAACTGGTTTAATTGTAATTTCCATATAAATCCCTCCAGACACTCCTTTTTATTAATCCTATAAGACATTTAGCGATAATTAAATTTTGTTTTTCTTATTAATTTAATAAGTTTTACTAATAACCTACTAAAAAAATATTTCACTCCCTAAAATTATTTCTATTATGGGTCCCACCCCATGCCCATCAAACAAAGTTAAAATCACATCTTCAAAATTTTAAAAACGCTATGCTTATCGTAAGAAGTTTATGAGAAAGGATGGTATTTTTAATGAATCCTATTATTTCAAGTGAACTGAATCTTTTCGCACAAGAGCTACAATACTTTTTATCTCCAGTAGTCCTGCAAGATATCTCCAAACAAGTTGGCTTTGTACAGCGATTTAGTAAGTATCAAGCAAACGAACCCATTGCCCTTTGCGTATGGCTCAGTCAAGAAATTGCTAGCACATCACTTACACAATTGTGCATCGCCTTTATCAGCCGCTCAAAAAAACGGTCGTAAATGTCATAGGTATAAGAAGATAACCGTCTTTGATATTCTAGGGATTGTGTATAAAACGACGGTGAAGCATAGACAAGCTGCCTAGGGAAAAAATTGCATTTTAATAGGCTTCTTTAGCATGCCTACTTTTTTATCACTTGCTAGTTTTGAAACCAGGATCATTTCGTATCTAGTAATTTACTTGGTTAGCTTGATGGACATGGGGTATTGACACATGCCCATCAAGCTAATATTTTGAATTACCCCCAAAACGAAATTTCTATCTAAGAATTAAACCATTAAATGTAAAATTAAAATAAATGTATTTTATTTTAATGTCTTAAATACGCATAACCCCGTTCCAATTTTAGAACGGGGTTAAAATAAATTTTTTTAGTTTCTGATATGATATACTTCCATATTAAAAATATAATAACACACATTCGTTTAAATGTGGTTTGGGTTATTCCACAATCACTCCTGATTGCTATAGATCAATAATTTTTTTGAGGTTCTCAATTTAACAGGGTAAATAGTGATTTATCGGTAATTGTTATGAATTGGTTGAAACAAATCCTCTCGGCTGGTCCGAACAACAGAAAAATTGTCAACATTGTAATGACCATGAAGTATTTCATTATGATGACTTATTATCTTTTCAGCAGATAGGATTGAAGAATCTGTCGTTGAATGACCATCCCCAACTAAAGTAACATCAAAATGATTCACCGTTGCAGTTCTAACCGCTGTGTCAATACAGTGTTCTGTTTTACATCCCATGATAATAAGATGTTCGATCTCGTTTTCCTTTAAAAAATCCATTAATAGTGTACCATAAAACGCATTTGTAGCTACTTTATCAAATATTTTTGCATTGGTTGGCACTTTTACTGTCTGGTGTATTTGAAAACCTGGACCTTTGCCACCAGCAACATCTTTATCCCTTACAAAGATAATCAAAGCATGTGATTCTAGTGCTTTATTAATAACCAAATTAACATTATCTAACAATGCTTCTTTATTAAGCACATTTTTAGTTTCGTTATTACCATCAACTAATTCTTGTTGGACATCAATAATAAGCAAAGCTTGGTTCAATATAAAAACTCCTTTATACTATAATTTATATATGTTCCCCATATCTTTCTTCATTTTAATAATCATAATATCGCCCCCTTTTATCTTTTGAACCTATTTCGTTACGAACCTAATAAGTAGTATTGTTATATGTTAAGAGAGCAGACACTACTAGATAGGGGTCTAGGTCTTTTGACAAGCTCTCCTTGACAATTAGGACATACATAATTCATTAATTTTGTACACTCCTCACAAAATGTACATTCATGTGTGCAAATAAAAGCTAAAGATTGCTCTTCAACCTTATTATTACATTTCTCACAGCATTTCCTCATCTCAAGTCCCATTTTTATTCCTCCAATAACATTTTTTTCATTATATACATAAAATTATAAATATAATATAATTTTGTTTAAATACAAATTATTAGCTATTTCATCCAAAAGACTTAAAAAATTTATTTATTATAAGCGTTTTGCTTTAAATAAAAAGGGGATGTTTAAAACGGACCATATTGACCGAAATATTTTACATATTCTTCAAGAAGATGGACGCATATCTATGACTGAACTAGGAAAAATGGTGAACTTATCAACACCTGCTGTAAAAGAAAGAGTAAAAAAATTAGAGGATAAAAATATTATTACAGCCTATAGGGCAGTTATAAACCCAGAGAAATTAAATAAGAATGTAACGGCTTTTGTTTTGTTTGAATCAAAAAAATGTCAACAATTCAGAAATTTTTGCAAAGAAAATCCCATGGTCTTTGAGTGCCACAGATTAGCCGGACAATATAGTTATTTGGTGAAAATAGTCACTGAATCGGTACAACATTTAGAAGAATTTATAGATGCTTCAATGGAGTTTGGCTATCCATCAACTTTAATTAACTTATCATCACCAGTAAAATATAGATGTATTTTTTAGAATAGAGTTCTTCGAAGCTATTTAAGAAATTCTTCCACATGACTATCAAACTAACAAAACAAGAATTCCCTAAAATGAAAAAAATACGCTATCCTTGCTGTATCATCATAGGAAAGGGTGGCGTTTTTGTATGTCTATTTCTGTATCTGATGAATTACAGCTATTTGGGGTACCGCCACATCGCTATCAAGCTAAGGTTTTACACTATCCATAAAGCAAAAAAGACGTTATCCTTTCTGTAGAATTATAGGAAAGGATGGCGTTTTTTTATGGATTTTTCGATTCTTGACGAACTTCAACCGATTGCTGAAGAATTACAACGACATATGTCTCCTCATGTTCTAGAACACCTAGCTAAAGAAAAAGGATTCGTTCAGCGAAAGAGTAAATATCAAGCAAAGGAGTTAGTTGCTTTATGTGTATGGCTTAGTCAACAGGTCGCAAGTACATCACTCACACAATTATGTAGCTGTCTTGAAGTATCTACAGGTGTTCTTATTAG
>NZ_JQKQ01000058.1:0-9445 GCF_000746135.1 Bacillus sp. UNC322MFChir4.1 | reverse complement strand
TAAGGAGTAGCGGTATGGTAGTTCCTTCAATAGCTCCTGGAATTTCCACCGTCTGATGGACCAAGTTTCGTTCTTTTATTACAGGTGTTCCCATGCTTTTTATCCCGCTTCCGCCACTTTGTGTCCACCAGTTTTGTAATGTGTTTGCTGTAAACTTGGATTGAAAAGCAGCAGACGTCAACTGGAGTGCCTCTGCATACTTACCTTGCTGGAGATATTCAAAAAATAATGATGTACGCTCCGTTAAAGAGACTAGTTTCTTTTCTGCAGATTGTTCCTCACGTGTATCTGCGTGAATAGCTGTTGTAAGCGGGAAAGATGAAACGCCTAAAGAAAAGAGTAGGGTAAAGGAAAGTGCTGATTTTTGTATTTTCTTTTTTTTATTCATGTTTTAACCTCCAATATGTGATGGTAAAAACAGGTATGGTAATTAGGGTTCTGGTGCAAAAACTTCAAAATATCTGCAAGTAATCTCCCAAACCTTTTTTCACATGCATATTAACCCTAGAAACAATCTCTCTTCCTTCAAACGATTTTGTAAGTTGATTTGTTTTTAATATAAATGACATATCGTTCTCCCCTTCACTTTATATTTTGATTATACGAAACAAAGCTCTCGTTTTTCTTACTTAATCCTTACAAATTCCTTAAGTGTATAAAATTTGTAAAAGAGGTACCGCCACACATCCATCAAGTTAATATTGTAAAGTACCCCAAAAACGAAAATTTTCAATTTCTACAGTTAATGAATTAAAAAGTATCAACTGTTTTTTCGTTTTGAGGAGAAATACATTTCTTAACGTATTAATCATTCGTTCAATAACAAAAACCTGAATTTATAGAGTGATACCTTTCAATTTAAATGAAACTTAGCAATCATGAACAGGGAGCAAAGGGCGATACATAATAGGTGATGAAAGTACTACAGATGTGTTTAATTGTCCGAAAGGAATAAGTCGATCTACGAGGGCTGTTACATCTTTCATTGAGGCAACTGCCACTTTCATAAAATAACTATTTGTTCCAGTCACTCTATGACACTCTAGAATATCCATTTCCTCTTTAATGATCTCCTCAAATCGGTGGCACTCTATTTTTAAGTTTCCTATTTGAATGATTACAAGTGTGTCTTTTCCAATTGCCTCATGAGAAATACGTGCTGTAAAACCTTGAATGACCCCATTTTCTTGCAATCGCCGTAAGCGCTCATTTACACTAGGGCGACTAAGATTCAATTTTTTCGATAACTGAATAATTGTTATTCGGCCATCCTCCTGAAGGAGTTCTACTATTTTTCGGTCAATGTTATCCAAAGTTATCCTCTCCTCTTCCTAATTGTAAATAATTATATTGTTATTTATTCAAAATATAAAGTTTAAACAGTCTAAAATATTCAATAGTTTATATAAAATAAGGAAATAACTTTCTATAATGAAATTATACATAAATAGTAAGGAGAGGATGATTTTGTCACAATTATTGAAGCAAACCATTTCAGTTCCACAAGGTATCGCCTTATATGTCGGAGCTGTTTTAGGATCTGGAATTTTGATATTGCCTGGTATGACAGCTGGTATCGCGGGGGCAAACGCATTAATTGCATGGACCATGATGATACTTCTTAGTATTCCATTAGCCTGTACATTTGCCTTTCTCTCAATTGATTTCCCTAGTTCAGGAGGAATATTGACCTTTGCGAATAAAGCTTTTGGGCATTATGTAGGCGCTCTCTCTGGATGGTTTTTTTTCATTGCAGGAAGCGTAGGACAAATCATTGTCTCATTAACAGGTGGGACTTACATAGCTTTTGCATTTAACTTGCCACATTTTGCTGCTTATGTCATTGCAAGTGTATTGCTCATCATTGCGGTTATCGGAAACTATGTGGGATTACAAACAAGTGGGAAAGTTCAATTATGTTTGGCCGGGCTTACATTTTTCATTCTATTGAGCACATCAGTGTTAGCTTTTCCAGTTATTAACCTTGAGCGCATAACACTCCATATTACAAAAAGTAGCCTCATTCCAATTGGTCAATCTGCAATGCTCATTTTTTGGTCATTTTTTGGATGGGAAGCTATCTCCAGCTTAGCACCAGAATTTAAAAATCCAAGAAAACAAAACATCATGCGATCTACATGGGGAGCTATTGTTATAATCGGTGTTTTGTACTTTGGCATTATTTTGGCTGTAATTGGTACGGAATCCTATTCAACAGTAGAACAAACTGTTAATCAGGCTATGAATAATGCAGCGCTAGCCCAAGTTGTGGAAAAAGTTGCAGGGGTAAATGGTGCCTGGGTAACAGCAATTCTCGCTTTTATTATATGTTTAGGAACAAACAACGCGTTTGTTGCAAGTATGAGTCGGTTAGGTTATTCCTTATCTCATGAACACCTAGCACCCTCATGGTTGGATCACATGAATAAAAAATATTCAACCCCTAGTCGTGCGGTTTTATTAGTAGGATCGATTGCAGCAATGGGTTTATTGTTAAGTTTTATTTTTGACATTGGGTTAGAACAGTTAGTATTTATTCCTAACTCATTAGCAATCGCCACTTATGTTGTTGGCACGGCAGCTGGAGTGAAGTTGATTACAAATGTCTTGGGGAAGGTGTTAGCTGTAATAGCTTGTATACTTTGTCTTGCGGCTTATCCTTTCATCGGTTCTTTTATCGCGATTCCAATCATTGTAGCCGTTTCATGTATTGTATATATCATTTGGAGAGAAAAAAGGGAGAAATATCGTGAAGAAGAAGCGTAGTTCCTTTCCTTTCAATGTTAAGAACGTTTGAACTCAGCTACACGAAAGTTCAGTTTATTTCCATCCTTAAGTTGATGGGCATGAGTAGAAGAACAAGAAAGAAATTATGAGCCGTTTTATGTTTATTGGAATATTTGATAAAATCATTATTATGGTAATAATTGAGAAAAAATAGGAGGATATATTCGATGAATTCATTAGCATTATATGAAACGTTTCGAAGTGATACGATTCATTCCAGTTTAAATTGGTATTGTCAACCAGAGAATTGGAATATAATGAAGGAAAGCGCTGGTCTTATCATTGAACCTAATGAGAGGACTGATTATTGGCAAAAAACTCACTATGGTTTTGCTGTTGATAATGGGCATTTTCTTTATACAGAAATGAATGAGGATGTCATTATTACGACTAGAGTACGATCATATCCTGTGCATCAATATGATCAAGCGGGACTAATGGTTCGCTTTTCTAAAGATTGTTGGATCAAAACATCTATTGAATACGAACCAAATGGCTCATGTAAACTTGGCGCAGTTGTTACAAATCATGGATACTCAGATTGGTCTACTCAAAATTATACTCAGGGGCCATTAGATTTATATTTTCGTATTCGTAGGGAATCTGGAGATTATATCGTCGAATTTTTGGAAGCTGAAGATGATAAAACGCCTTCTCTAAGTGAACTAATGGAACGAGAGTGGAATCAACTACGAATTGCTAGATTAATGGAAGATACAGAGGGACAAGTATTTCAATGTGGGGTATATGCTTGTAGTCCACAAGGAAAAGGTTTTGTGGCCGAATTTGACTTTTTATCTATCGAAAAAGGAGTTCTGGTACAAAAAATATGAAAGAACAAGAATAAGGTATACTTGTACTGAAATGATACCTTATGTTATAAGTCAAAACACTGGATACATAAAAACTTCGTGTTATTTGAATATGAAATGAATATAAACATGCATAAAGACAACCGGTTATTCGAATGTTTGTTCAATCGTTGTACTGAAAAAGCAGAAGTAAATTATTTCATTAAACGACGTAGAATGTATATTAAATGTACAATGGGCTAATACATGGAAAATCTAAGCTACATGTATTAGCCATATGTACGAATACAGGTCTAGAGGTTAGTTATATCAGTTTGCTAGGTTTTCGAATCCATACAAATAACATTTCGCTTATCACACCTATTCCAATGCCTATTGCATAAGCCAATAAGTCACTCCATAAAAAGCCATAACCTAATATTAATCCACCTAAAATGGTTTCTCGAACATGATCAATCCAACTAGCATGGTACAGTTGGCTAAATTCAATGATATAGCAAAATGATATAGCTAGTAACGCAACGGTTTTTGTATGAGCACTTTTAAAAATAAAACCAAAACCAACAAAAATCATTAACGCCCACAGTGCATCTCCTAAGTATGTATTCAAAATATGTGGTAACACATGAGCTATTCTTCTTGATGTTAGCCCTAATATAATTACAATGATGGTCATCATTGCGTATAGTAATCGATTGCGTTTAAATGTCATATGCAAATTGCTCCTCAAAGTATTTTTTCAAAAATGAATAGGTGAATGATTTATATTTTTTGCTTATACATTAAAATGGTGTCACGTGTTGCAAATATGTTCTTTTTATGAATACAGATTGTAGTTTATATCATTCCTGTAATGAGAGGATTTTTATATAGTATAAGATGAATAACAATAAAAGGAAATGTTCGATCGTTGTTTCTATATAGTGGATTAGTGGTGTGGAACGTATAAAAGGAGTTGCTTCGTTATTTTTTGCAGTTGTATTTTTTTCTGTGGTTTGGATATATCTTCTTTATTGAAAGAATTAGCAACAAGTTTCTTTAGGATCTGTCCTAAAGAATATTTTTCATAAAAATAGAATCAACTATAATCTGATTTGAACACATTTGTTTGGAAAAATGGAGGTTTATTTATGTTAAGGCAAAAAAGAATAAGAGATTATGGTGTGAAAATAGGACGCTTAGAAACAGGCTACTATAACTCTATTACAGATGTTGAAGGAGTTACTGTTGGGCATGTAACTCTTAGTGATAAGGATATACAAACAGGTGTCACAGCTATACTTCCTCATCAAGGCAATATATTTAAGGGAAAACTAATTGCCTCAAGCCATGTAATTAATGGATTTGGCAAGACTATGGGAACTATACAAATCAATGAGCTAGGTACATTAGAATCTCCCATAATTTTAACGAATACATTAAGTATCGGAACAGCTGCAGATGCATTAATTGAATATATGCTAGAACATAATCCAGAAATTGGACGAACGACTGGAACCGTTAATCCAATCGTATGTGAATGCAACGACATGCTATTAAACGATGTTCGAGCTAGATTTATAACTAAAGAACATGTTATTCAAGCATTAAATAATGCCTCATCCGAAGTTCAAGAGGGCACTGTTGGAGCAGGAACTGGCATGCTGTGTTATTCATTAAAAGGTGGTATTGGCACTGCCTCCAGACGAATGAGAATGGAACATGGAACTTATACGATGGGTGTTTTAGTGTTATCTAACTTTGGAATCTTGAGTGATTTAAAAGTGAATGGAAAAGCTGTTGGAGAAGAATTGAGAGATGCTATCATGCAATCGCGTGAGGAACAAGATAAGGGTTCAATCATCATAATTGTTGGAACGGATCTCCCTGTATCAGAAAGGCAGCTAAACCGGATTATAAAAAGAACGATAACAGGCTTATCTCGTACTGGTTCTATCATTACAACTGGAAGTGGTGAGGTGGTAATTGGTTTTTCAACAGCTACAAAAATATCCCATGAAAAAACTGCACATTGCATTTCGGTTCCAATGATTCACGAAGAAGATATAGACTTAGCATTTCGAGCTATTGGTGAGGCTACTGAAGAGGCTGTTTTGAACTCATTAGTGACTGCCACACATGTAATTGGACGAGATGGAAATGAAAGACCCACTTTCAAAGATTTATTAGATAAATACGACATTCAGTTAACGTAAGAAAGTGTAAAGTTTTTTTATAAGTGATATTCCTTCCTAATTACCGATAGCACTTATTATGCGAAGGGACTTTTAAAGATTTTGTGATATTTTGGTTTTTCGTTAGCAAAAAGTGTTTTCATGTACAGTAAACATCTTTCAGTCTAATGCTTTTTTTCTATAGTTTAAAACATTTTTATCAGACAATTTGATGAGATGGTTTCTTGGCAGATTGATATAAAATATGATTTCGAAGTTCTAACTGGAAAAACTGGAAAGTATTTTAAAAACTTTCTTCTTGAATCGTATGGGGGATGCAGGAGATGAATCACCAAAAAGAATACTGGAATGAAGTAGCGAATGAAAAACAACTTACTACACCTTTTCAATTTGAATGGTTTTCAAACTATGTGAACAAAGAAGCAGCTATATTAGATTATGGATGTGGATATGGAAGAACGTTACTTGAGCTAAAACAAAATCAATTCATAAAGTTATATGGTGTAGATTTTTCAGAGGAAATGATCAAGCGAACAAAGTTACATAATAATGATATCCGTTTTGAGGTGATTGAGAGTGGAAAGATTCCTTTTCCAGATCATTCTTTCGATGCAGTGTTGTTATTTGCGGTATTAACTTGTGTCTATAAGAATGAAGAACAGGAAGCCATTTTACAAGAGGTGAAAAGAGTATTAAAGCCTGGGGGCGTTTATATTAACGATTTCTTACTGAACGATGATGAAAGAAATATAAATCGGTATAACCAATACTATGAAAAGTATCATACATACGGTGTATTTGAGTTACCTGATGGAGCTGTGTTACGTCATCACAATGAGGAACGAGTAAAAGAATGGACAAGCGATTTTCAGCAGTTAGAATATGAAAAAGTAGAATATGTGACGATGAATGGCAACCGCTCTAACGGATTAGTATATATGGGAAGTCTGAAGTAATAGATTTCTTGAATTTTATGTAATGAAGGGATGAATCCATTGAATACAGTAACAGTTTATCATTATGATGCATTTAGCAATAAACCAAATAAGGGAAATCCAGCAGGGGTTGTTTTACATGCTGACAAATTAACAGATGATGAGATGCAAAATATAGCTTATAAAGTGGGATTTAACGAGACTGCCTTTTTAATGCAGTCAAGCGTAGCAGATTGGAGAATTCGTTATTTTACGCCAGGATATGAAATGGATCTTTGTGGTCACGGAACTGTAGCTGCCATTTACGCACTGCAGACTAAAGGCTTAATCAAAGAGACAGGAAACTTTACGATTGAAACGAAAGCAGGGGTTTTACCAATACAAGTAGAGTTAGGTTCCAACAGTAGACCATACATAACGATGGAACAAGCAAGTCCACAGTTTCAAAAATTTCAAGGTTCAAGAGAAGAGTTAGCTGCTTCGATCGGTTTACATGAGAATGATTTAGAAGAAAATTTACCAATTGTATATGGAAGCACAGGGAATTGGACTTTATTGGTTCCTGTGAAAAATCTAGCATCGTTTCAAAAGATGAAACCTAACAATAAGTTATTTCCATCTATCTTAGCAGAAATGCCTCGAGCTTCCATTCATCCGTTCTGTTTTGAAACATACGACTCAAATGCTCACATGCATGCACGTCATTTTTCATCAGCATATGCTGGTACAATAGAAGATACAGTAACGGGCACAGCTTCCGGAGTTATGGGAGCATATTACGTTACGTTTATTGATAAAGAGTTTAAAGAGAAAAAAGAACTTTTAGTAGAGCAGGGACACGAAATGGGAAAAGATGGACGAGTAAAAGTAATGGTGAGAAAAGAATGGAATGACTCTTTAGAAGTTGAGATTTCGGGAAGTGCGGTGTATGTAGATGGGTCAGAAGTTAATTTTTAAAAAATGAATCATTTGATTTAAAAGAATGGAGGTATTCAGATATTGAATGCATTATTAGGAATTTCGGAAATTGATGAAAACAAAGTTAAGATCAACTACAGAGAAGCTGTCAGAGCTATTATTATTCAAGACAATAAGATCCTTCTCGTTCATTCTAACTTAGGAGATTATATATTTCCTGGAGGAGGGGTTGAAAAGGATGAAAGTCATGCAGAAGGATTAATGAGAGAGGTAGCTGAAGAGACGGGTTATCTTAACTGTGTAATTAGAGATAAAATGGGTGTGGTCGTTGAAAGGCATATAGATAAATATGATGAGAATGCTATATTTCAAATGAATTCCCATTATTATTTTTGTGAAGTGAATGGCGAGAAAACCGCTCAAAAATTAGAAGGCTATGAGCTTGAACAAGAATATACACCACAATGGGTAAGGCTTGATGAGGCGATTAATCAAAATGAAAATATCATTAACCAATGTGAACAAAATTGGTGGATACATCGAGAAAATTTTGTTTTAAAGGAACTGCATAAAATCAAAAGTTAAATTCATGATATAAAAGAAAGTGGGAGTGACAAGTTGAATATTAGAGTAGCAAATGAATTAGATTATCCTGCTTTAAGGCTGATATATTTAGAATCACGTCGTAAAAATTTCCATTGGGCGGACATAGAGGAAATGACTTTAGAAGATTTTGATAAGGATACTGTTGGGGAGTATATTATTTTAGCAGAAGAAAATAATCATATTCTTGGATTTGCTTCTTTATACTTGCCAGAAAACTTTATACATAATTTATTTGTTCATCCCGATTTTTTCGGTAAGGGTGTTGGTGGTACTTTGCTTGGTGCCTCTATAGAAAAAATGAATAAGCCACTAAGATTGAAGTGTGTATCTGAGAATAAAAAAGCAATGAAATTCTATGAAAATAAAGGTTGGAAGAAAGTTGTTGAAGAAGGAGAACCCGGAGAACGATATTGGGTTATGGTATTTGAATGAAAATATATAAGGAAGAGCCTGTTGATTAGGCTCTTTTTTGTTGAACTTATGTTAACTACGTAAGATGGAAACACAAAATTACACTGCTAATCCTTAATCACAAATAATTTAGGGGGGAGAGGCATTGATACATGCCATCAAGTCACGAATTTTTTATAATCATTTGCTACTTTGTCCCAAGTTACAAGAACGCTGGTACTGGGCTAACAAAACAAAATCCCCCCTAAAACGTTAAAAATTTTTTTCAGGTGTTGCGGGTTATTCTTTGAATTGTTGCTGTCCACTTACAGGAAGTCAGTTAATTTATGCTCAAAATGTGTCTAAACGTGCACGATTTTCCTGAAATAATATGTGCCCCTCAATAGACTAGGCATAAAAAACAATCTTTAACTCTTCTTTTCTCATAACCTAGTTGGTTTTAAAATTACGAATAGATATTATTTTTTAACTATTTTTTGACAAAAAACATCTTTTGTGGAAAAATATACATTGTGATAAATTTCTAATTTAACATATTTCCAAAAGAATTCCCCTTCCTCAAGGAATGAGAAGGGTGAAGCCCAATGAGTAGGGAGGGGATGAATTTTGGTTGGCGTAAGCCAAAAGGTTGAAAAAGGAATTTCCTCAAATTAGATAGAATGTATGTAAAGAATACTTTTGATCTCAAGGTTATTGTTTGCTGGCTGTGGGCAGTTCGCTATTAGAAATGCTAAAACAATACATCGAAACTTAAGGACAAAACTAACGGGGGGTGATGACAATGTTGTTGAATCAAAAATAT
>NZ_JQKQ01000057.1:0-9843 GCF_000746135.1 Bacillus sp. UNC322MFChir4.1 | reverse complement strand
GGTTCAACAAGCCTACAAACCATTCGACCAAAAGACTTGTATATAAGAGATTTAGGCTATTTCGACTTACATGACTTACAGAAGATCCATGATAAAGGAGCTTACTATATCTCACGTTTGAAATTAAATTCTCGAATCTATCGTAAGAATGATAAGCCAGAGTGTTTTCGAAATGGGACCGTGAAGAAAGGATCACTCTATATTCAGTTAGATATGGAAGAACTCATGAATCAATTGTCCCCTGGTCAAACAATGGAGATTTCAGAGGCATACATTGGACAGTATCAAAAATTACCAGCTCGTGTTATTATTCATCGATTAACAAAGGAACAAACAGAGAAAAGGTTGAAGGAACAAGCCAAAAAAGAAAAGAAGAAAGGTATTACCTACAAAGAACGAAGTAAGCGATTGAGTGGGATCAATGTGTATATTACGAATCTTCCTGCAGAAAATGTTCCAACGGAACATATCCATGACTTGTATTCATTACGCTGGCAAATTGAAATTTTGTTCAAAACATGGAAATCTTTCTTTCAAATTGACAAATGCAAAGAAATCAAAAAAGAACGCTTAGAATGCCATTTATATGGGCAACTCATTAGTATTTTACTCTGTTCATCGACGATGTTTAAAATGCGTCAATTACTCTTGGATAAGAAAAAGAAAGAGTTAAGTGAATACAAATCCATCTATATGATAAAGAATTATTATCTAATGTTTTATGAGGGACTACAGAAGGGCAGCCATGAATTATTAAAAGTTTTACTGCGTTTGTTTTACCTTTTAGAAAAAAACGGAAGAAAATCGCACCGGTACGAAAAGAAAACCGTCTTTGATATCTTAGGTGTTGTGTATGATTATATGTTGTCAAAAAGTTTCAAGGCTGCATAATATTTTTTAAAATGCCTAGTTAATAGGTTTATTTGTTATGCCTATCTTTAATACAGTCGTAGTAATTTAAAGGAATAATCCTCACATATAACCCCTTAGTACCCTTAAGTTGATGGCAATGGGGCGCTACCCCTAGTTGAAAAAACGAATGTAACTTAATACATATTAAGTTACATTCATTATCCTTTAAAATCTTTGATTAGCCCAAAACCGTATGGGATTGTTCCTCTTTCAAAAATAAGTTACATTCAATTCGTTAAAAATATGTTTCTGGCAATTAATTGATGTATATTTTGGCAGTATGTTTATTATTTTTATATGAATCATTACTCAAGGAAAAACTGTATAGATTCTAATATTTATACATATTTGTTAAGTTATCCTTACTGTACTAATGGGGCAGGATAGTTGAAGAAGGAATTTGTATTTACTTCTAGAATATACATTTTGTATTTACTTCTAGAATATACATAATTAGGGAATGTGAAAGTGGGAGCTTAAATGGATAAGGGCAGTATTTTCGCCTTGCTCGGCTCCAATGGGGCGGGCAAGACAACGGTTGTCAAAGAAGATTACTTACGGAATAATGGTGACTTTGAATTTGATGAAACTGAGAATAAACGTTCGATGAACATATGGCTCTATGCTAAGTGCAGGACATATCTCGATTCTGATCACCCGTGAGTCATCTTTTTGATTACCAATATTCAGTCTCTTTAATGCATCGAACACTTTCAAGCATTGATAACAAAAGAGAATTTGTAGAACAATAGGGCTGATAAAAAAGTAAAGTGAGGGAAACCAAATGAAAAAGATTACAACAGAAAATTTTAGTTCGTCAGAAGATATGAAGAAAATGAGAGATTCATGATGGGATAAAACAACAGAGGTTTCTCCGAAACAGGGTTGCGCAAAATGCGCAACGTGCTGGCACGCCATGTCGATTCCGGGAAGATTCCTGGGCTTGTCGCCCTAGTCAGCCGGAACAATAATTTTCATTCTGTTCCTAAAAAATAAAAAGGGGTAAAAATTATGAACCTTCATTTTGAAGTAAAAGGTATTGGTAGACCAGTTATTTTTCTACATAGTGGAGCTATGGATTCTCGCGATTGGCAGTTTATTGCGCCACAGATAGCTGAGAAATCTTTTCAAGTAATTACACTTGATTTACGAGGTGCTGGAAAGTCTCCTGTTCCAACTGAGCCTATTGATTACGTAAAAGACCTAAGAAGCATTTATGATCAACTAGATATGAAAGAGGCAGTATTAGTAGGGCATTCCCTAGGCGGGCAAATTGCTACTGACTTTACACTAGCTTATCCAAATAAAGTATCTAAACTTATATTGATTGCTCCAGGTCTCTCTGGCTATCAATTTTCTTCTGAGTATCGAGCACTGGAGAGAAGGGCTTCGAGCGCAATTCCAGATGTTGAAAAGATGATAGATATTACATTAAGTGAATCTTCTTGGAGAATTCCAAACGGTCCAACGAATCAATTGCTACGTCAGATAATGAGGGATAATATTCTATTTACTTGGGGAACACACGAAGTAGTTTCCTATTCTGCTATAGAAAGATTACATGAGATAGATGTAAGTACATTGCTATTGATTGGGGATAATGAATTGGATGATCTGTTTCAAATTGCAGAACGATATAAAGCAGTCCCCGATATCCGTGTAGTTCATATAACCAATGCAAATCACATCATGACTTTAACACATCCAGAAGAAATTTCTAAGCATATAACCGACTTTTTGAATTAGTATCATTCCGTTCGAAAAAATAGGTAGGACAGATTTGGGGCTCGCACTAGTCAAGCGATTAGTAGAGGAGCGGCAGGGGATGATTAAGATAGATGAAAATAAGAGTCAGAATGGGACGGAAGTCGAGATTGTATTCCCTCTTTACGACAACAGAGAGGATGAAACGTAAAAGTATAAGGAGTTTATTTGGTTGAAAAGAAATAGAAAATTTGAGGTGAAAACTTGTCTACTTGCAACGAATATTGAACCTTATTATAAGTAAATAAATTGGAGCCTTTCGAGTAAAGGTTTTCTCAACAATAGCCTACACCAAATAAATGCTGAGACGCTACAACAAGTGTATTTTTTGACATGATGTATAAATTTCTAATGAATTAAGCTAATTCCCCATTTCGGGGATTTGGGCAAAAACACCCTGTATTATGTTTATAATAAATTCTTTCACACAAAGGAGATTATACCTATGTCATTTGAACAAACATTAGAAAAGTATGCGCTCTTGCAGTAAATGTCGGTGTTAATATTCAGCCTGGACAAATATTATTTATTAATGCGCCACTTGAGGCAGCCCCATTTGTCCGTCTTGTTACAGAAAAAGCATATAAGTCAGGTGCAAAACATGTATATGTAGATTGGAACGATGAAATCCTCACACGCTTAAAATTTGATTTAGCTCCTGAAGAAGCATTCCCAGAATTCCCTGCTTGGAAGGCGCATGCACGTGAAGAATTAGCAAAAGAAGACGCTGCATTTATGTCTATCTATGCAGAAAATCCAGATCTATTAAGAGGTGTAGATGCAAAACGAATTGCAAGTGCTCATAAGGTTGCTGGAGAAGCAATGAAAGTATACCGCGATTATTCACAAGCAGATAAAGTAAGTTGGTGCATTATCTCTGTTCCTACGAAAGAATGGGCAGCAAAGGTGTTCCCTGATGTTACATCAGAAAAGCAAGAAGAAAAGCTATGGGATGCAATTTTCCAAGCAACTCGTGCAAATCTAGAGAATCCTGTGGAAGCATGGAAAAAACATGATGAAACATTACATAAAAAAGTAGATTATTTAAATGAAAAACATTATAAGGCGCTTCATTATACAGGTCCTGGAACAGATTTAACAATTGAACTTCCAGAAAAACATATATGGGCTGGAGCTAGTAGCTTAAATGAAAAAAATGTACCATTTATGGCTAACATTCCAACAGAAGAAGTATTTACAATGCCATTAAAAACAGGTGTAAATGGGCAAGTATCAAGTACAAAACCATTAGCATTTGCAGGTAACATTATCGATAACTTTACACTTACATTTGAAAATGGACGTATTGTAGAATATAAAGCTGATGTTGGTGAAGAAGCATTAAAGCATTTAGTTGAGACAGATGAGGATTCTCATTTCTTAGGGGAGGTTGCATTAGTACCTCATGATTCACCAATTTCTAATACAAATATTTTATTCTATAATACGTTATTTGATGAAAATGCATCTTGCCATTTAGCAATTGGGCATGCTCATGCAACTAACTTAATCGGTGGTAAGACAATGACAGAAGAAGAGTTTGCAGAAAATGGGGCAAACTCTAGTATTACACACGAAGACTTTATGATTGGTTCTGCCAAGATTAATATTGACGGCATTACAGCAGATGGCACACATGAACCAATTTTCCGTAAAGGAAACTGGGCGTTTTAATAATAAGTCACAAAAAAAGTACTGTCTCCTGAAAGAAGGCAGTACTTTTTAAATTTTCTATTCTCTTTAACCCTCACCATTTTACTCCTTTTTATAAAAAACAAAAAATCCGATTTCGAATGAAATTGGAAATAAAATTAAGTCTATGACCTATTTTTACAAGTATCTCGGCTGTATCCCCCATATATGCAATTTATCATAAAAAAATCACGCAAATTATCTCCTAAAGTGACACCCAAGGAAAATGTTGCATATATGTTAATTTTTGCAACACTTATCTTGGACCTACTTTACGCTTAGAGTAGTAAAATTAATGTTTTTTCTGTCGAAATTGCTTAGCGTATATTTCCGTTAAATTGTGGGCTGTACCCCATATAGGGATCGTTTCTTCTATTGGTTGAGGAATTTTCTGTAAATCAATTACATAATCCTCAAAGCGTTTTATATGTCTAGTCATATAAAGACTTTGTTTTTCTACTAATATCAGCGTAGCTGCAATTTCTCCCCGCCGTTTAGGGCCACAACACCATTTCAGGAAAATTGTACGCTAAGAGTTCATAACCCTGTTATAACGGGTTTTATCCTATCTCAACTTGTGTTCAGAAACATAAAAGCTACAGGTTAATATGGACATTGATTTTGAAATGAGTTTATGAACAAATTTATCACGTAAAACGTTGATATAATTATGTTTTATACCTATGTTCAATAACATAATGAATTACCTGAACATATAAGTGATCGCGATGCGATCCGATCCGTTATTATACATTATCAGATGAAGAATTAAAGATTATTCACCAACAGCGTGGTGCTGCAAACCGTTTGGGCTTTGCGATCCAAATCGCTTATTTACGTTTTCCAGAATGTCCTTTAGCATCCGGCGAAAAAATCCCAGAGTATCTCGTACAGATTATTGCTAATCAGATTGGCATTGTACCTTCTGCTATACATAACTATGCGCAAGGTCGTGATGTAACCAGGCGAGAACATCTTAGTAAAATCCGAAAAGAATTTCATTTTCGTTCTTTTACAATCCGAGAATATCGGGAATTAGCACAATAGCTTCTTCCGACTGCGCTTGGAACTGACAAAGGTTATCTGCTAGTAGAGGCCCTTATTATAGAAATGCGCAAACGAAAGATTATTTTACCTGCTATGTATGCAGTGGAACATTTAGCATGGGCAGTTCGTGAGAGAGCACAAAGACGAACATTCAAGCAACTAGTTCAAGGTCTTTCTCCCCATCAGGAGAGACAATTAGATCAATTGCTCTATGTAAGTCAACCAGGAAAACAATCCGATTTATCCTGGCTTCGACAACCACCTGGTGTTGGTTCTATTAAAAATTTTCATGAACTAATGGATCGATTGGAATATATCCAAAGACTAGCTTTACCATTAGATAATGGACGAGAAATACATCAAAATCGACTATTACAAATGGCACGTGAAGGATCACGTTATTCTACCCAGCATCTCTCTCGTTTTTACACCTTAAAACGACATGCCACCTTAATGGCATTTCTCATTCATATCTATGCGTTTTTAACAGATCAGGGTCTACATATGAGTGAGAAATTAATTGGAAGAATTTTTAATCGTGGCGAGAAAATACATAAAGAAAGTTTTCAAAAGGATGGAAAAGCCATTAATGAAAAAGTACGACTGTATGCAAGAGTAGGAAAAGCGTTAATCGAAGCAAAAGAAGAGAATTTAGACCCGTTTGAATTCTTACAATCTATCATTTCGTGGGAACAGTTTATTCAAACCGTGGAACAAGCGGAAGAATTAGCAAGACTAGTAGAATTTGATTACCTTGATTTATTAGATAATTATTATGGTCAATTGCGTAAATTTGCACCACGGTTACTCAAAACATATGTTTTTCAAGCATCTCATGCGAGGCAGTCTCTTTTACAAGCTATTGAATTATTAAGAGAAGCTAACGATTTGAAGAAACGAAAAATTCCTGAAATAGCTCCTACGAATTTTATCAAACAGAAATGGACAAAACATATATTTAAAGAAGATGGCATTGTGGCGGGATCCCTAAAAGTACATATACACTTTGCTTGTTTTTACATATAATGGTATAATTCTAAGGAGTTCACAGTGAGTGATCTATGTTCTACACTAACGGATTGGGGTGATCTTATGAAAAAGATAATTGGATTAAGTTTTATTCTATTTGCTGGTATCACGTTATCCGGATGTTCAGCTATAACAGAAAATTCTTTGAAAAAAACTGGAGACGGAAGTATTGAATTATTAACACCAACGATTACAACAAAAGATAATCAATTAGAATTTATGACTGAGGGGATTGATGAAAATAAAGTGACCTTTATTTTTGTTGCCAATAAAAAAGTATTTGAACAAAAAATAAAAAATGGTGAATCCTACAAACTTAACATTAAAGGTATCAAAGATGCTCATAGGACGGACTACAAGCCAAAAGTTCAACTTTTGCAAACTAAAGATGATACTGAAAATGGAGACATGGTAAACTTTAAACAAGTTAGATATACAGTTGAAAAAGATTAGTTTTATAGTTATTTAATTTCAATTTGGTTGCAGTTCGAATGTTTAATAGCTTTGGTTCACCAGAAGGTTACGATTATTTATCTAATGTTAGGTCATTTGGCGATACTGTTATGAGCGGTCTGTTTTAATTTTTTTAACTAAATAGCAAAAAAATTTAAAAACTTTATACAAAAGTCTTTTTTAAGTTGGGAATCCCTAGTAATATCTAATTTAGAGATGTAAAGAAAGGGGAATCTGTACAGATGTGGAATACCTTGAAATGATTATTTAATTGGATAGAGACAGTGGCGGTCTTTGATTCTTAAGGATGCGTTTATTTGTCTATCTTAAATCATTCAAGGGATACATGGTGTGGACAATTAAATTCCCATTGCCTAGCAGATACCTTTGTATATCTGCTTTTATTTATGGGTAAAAATACATCTCTATTGACACAATCATAGAGTCCCTAAATCGGGGGGATTTTAATGAAAAGTCAGTATGAAAAAGAAGAAGCACTAACAGGAGGGAATGTCTCCAGTGTATATCGTTTTGGAAATACGGTTCGACGAGAATTAAAGCCTGATAGTGTTAAAATTCATACGTTGCTAAAACACCTTGAAAAAAAAGGCTTAAATAGTGTGCCAAAGTTTCTAGGTATTGATGAAAAAGGGAGAGAAATCTTATCCTTTATCAAAGGAGAAGCTGGCAATTATCCGTTAAAAAAATATATGTGGTCGGATGAGGCTTTAAAAGAGATCGCAAAAATGCTTCGTCTCTATCATGATGCAGTGAGTGATTTTCCAATGGAAGAACGTTGGCAACCCATTGATAACACCCCACAGCCATATGAGGTGATGTGCCATAATGATTTTGCCATTTATAACATAATTTTTAATCGCGAAAAACCAGTAGGTGTGATTGATTTTGATTTGGTTGCTCCTGGTCCAAGACTTTGGGATATCGCTTATACGCTTTACACTTGTGTTCCTTTAAGTAGGCGTTATCATACGGAAGAAGGCGAAGCTATTTATTATGATTCGTTAAAAGATGCTGAGCGAATCAAACAAAGGGTTAAACTGTTTTTTGATTCCTATGGTATGAAGGGAATAGAAAAAGGGTTTTTAGAAATGGTATTGCTACGGGTAGAAGGATTATGTAAAACCATACAAAGGAAAGCTAAAGAAGGCGATATGGCGTTTCAAAAAATGATCGACGAAGGACATTATGATCATTATCAAGAGGAACTTCGATTCATTCGTGAACACGGAAAAGAGTGGATTTAAGAGAAAAGTCTTGGTGAACTAACGGAGTGTAAGCGTGAAAAAAGGGACCATCTTTTGATGGTCTCTATTTAATCGGCTTATTTTATATCGAAATTTGCTTAGTATACGTTAAAACAAATATTGTAAATGAATATAATCTAAAACGTTGAAATATTGCTGTTTTGGTAATTTGTTTTTGGTTTAGCTTTTTTTATAAAAAATCTATTTATAAAGCGGAATGTAAAAGCACCACTCAAGATCACCAAAAACGGTCATCTTCGGTTGATACATCCTTTAGCGTAAGGAAATTACAGTTTCACATTCTAATAAATGTCATAGCGTATAATTTTTACGTTTTGTCGGCGAGACCTCAGTTACACTGACTTATAGGACTGTCCTATTATTTATGTTATGTTTAGTAATTGAAAAATATAAATTTTGGATTTGTTGAGCTGTTCTTTTGATTTAAAATGAGAAGTAATGTCCTGAAAAATATAAAGAGTATAATGGTTGAAGAAATGAATGGTTTTAAAGATGGGAGATTATGATTATGAACGAAATGTTTAAAACAAATATTTTTTGTAGTTCACCACTAAATCAAATAAAGGTAAAGAAAAAAGAAATAGATACTATGTTCCCAATGCCGATATTTGATCAGATTGTTAAAGAAAAAATTAAGGTTGATTTTGTACACATATCTGTGGAGGAAGTCTTATTTTCTGTAGAGAATGAAAAATTAGCAAAGGCAATTACAATTATTGAACAGTTAGACTATATTCCTGAAATCAGTCCAGGGTGTATTAAGGTAACCATAGAAGGAGCAGCTGAATTTTCTGGGGTGCCAGGAATCGTATCACAAGTCAGTTCTGCTTTATGGAAAAAAGGTGTGCAAATCTTACAAGCAGCTGATAGTTATAAGACGATTTGGGTTCTGATAAAAGAAGAAGATAGAAAAGTAGCAGTGGATGCATTATGGGAAGCTTTCAATGAATTGAACAGATTTTGTAGGGAAATAAATAAAGATAAACTAAGTGCTGTGCCGTGTTAAAAGATATTACTGTGAATTTGAAATAAAGTCACGATGTTCATAAAAAAGTTGCAATACTTTACCTTTCATGCCCATCAACTTAAGAATTTATAACGTCCCAAAAACAGGGGAGCAAACTACCTCAAAAAAACAAAGGGAAACTGTTTAATGCTCTTTGTTTCAATTTGTTAGAATGTTGTAAAATATATATACGATTACCAGTACAATGAGAACCAACATACATCCAGGTCTCCCTATAAATGTACGGTCAAAAATGTCATTGGAGTCATCCTTCTGTCTATTATGCAAAATATTCCCTCCTTTTTTGGTATTTATCACCATGATATTAATCATAGAAAAAATTAACGAGCAAAAAGGTGGCCATGTTAATGATAAAGAGTGGAATAAGAATTGAAGACTATAATCCAGAATGGTCAATTATTTTTAAAGATTTAACATATTTCTAAAAGAATTCCCCTTCCTCAAGGAATGAGAAGGGTGAAGCCCAATGAGTAGGGAGGGGATGGATTTTGGTTGGCGTAAGCCAAAGGATTGAAAAAGGAATTTCCTCGAATCAGATAGAATGTATGTAAAGAATGATTTGGATCTCAAAGTTATCGTTTGCTGGCTGTGGGCGGTGCACCATTAGAAATGCTAAAACAATACATCGAAACA
>NZ_JQKQ01000056.1:0-10206 GCF_000746135.1 Bacillus sp. UNC322MFChir4.1 | reverse complement strand
CAGGTCCATCTATAAGTGACAGCCGAAGCCGCCTTTCAATTTCGCACCATGCGGTGCAAAATGTTATCCGGTATTAGCCCCGGTTTCCCGGAGTTATCCCAGTCTTATAGGCAGGTTACCCACGTGTTACTCACCCGTCCGCCGCTAACTTCTTAAGAGCAAGCTCTTAAGAAGTTCGCTCGACTTGCATGTATTAGGCACGCCGCCAGCGTTCATCCTGAGCCAGGATCAAACTCTCCAATAAAGTGTTTGTCTAGCATCATAAATAAAAATTGACGTTTCACGTTGTTTGTTTCGTTCAGTTTTCAAAGAACTCATCCGCCGCTCAATTGCGACTTCCTTATCTTAACATCTCAGTCATTCAATGTCAACTAAGTTTTTTATTTCATTTTCGCTTTCTGCTCTTTCGCATCAGCGACCTTTACTATATTACACACTTATTCTCACAAAATCAACATGTTTTTTATTTTTTTCTTCATACATGTTTTCACTTCATTGTTAACCTAAAATCTTTTCCAAACTAATCTACCAAATAGCAACAACCGATTCTATCGCCTATATAGTTTCATGAAGCTATCCTCTCTAGTTATAAAAACTAAGGGAACAGAATACTTTCTCCTGCTCCCTTAGTTTTTTATGCTGTTTCTTTTTTCACCTTCGAAGCTTTGTTTTTCATTGTAAAATTCCATTTCAACCTACTCATCACATAATATGCAGTCGGGACTATGACTAATGTTAAAAGCGTAGATGTTAGTAAGCCAGAAATAACAACGATAGCAAGAGCACGAGAAATAAGTCCTCCCTCCGTTGACAATGCTAGCGGTGTAAGTGCACCTATTGTAGCAAGAGCTGTCATTAAAATCGGACGAAGCCTTGTTACTCCCGCTTCTAATAAAGCTTCTTTTATAGCCATTCCTTGTTTTTCATTTTGCATAACACGATCCATCAACACAATAGCATTCGTCACAACAATTCCAATTAACATAAGAAATCCAACCAATGCCGGCATACCTAAAGGTTCTTTCGTAAGGTATAAGCCAAGCAAACCACCTGTAAAAAGAAATGGTAAAGAAAATAGAATTGCAAACGGAGCCATTGCATTTCCAAATGTCACTAGCATTACAACAAAGACAAGTACAACAGCAATCCCCATAGCAATAATCATATTTTGGAACCCTTCACTCATAGCTTGTGACTGTCCTGCTGAGCGATACTTAATACCTTTTGGCAAATCTAGCTCTTTTAAACGTTTATCTACCTCAGCTTGCACACCAGATACATTATCCGTTGTAAATCTTGCACTTACTTGTACATATTCTTGCTGATTTAAGCGATACAAAGCTGTAGGACCCGGCGCTTCAGAGAGAGTGGCTACATCCGACAATTTTACCTGTTGCCCAGTAGGACTCATAATCATTTGATTCGTAATGCTTTCAACAGATGTAAAATTATCATTCTTCAATCCTAGATTCACTGAAGTCGTTTTTCCGTCTAATTGGACTGTCGTAACACTTTCACCAGCAATATTCCCTCTTACAAAAGCAGCAATCATCATCGGATTCAAACCTTTTTCCGCTGCTTTTTCTTCATCAATTGACAAATTAAGTTGCGGTTTTACAGCAGATAAATTTGTTTTCACATTCGATAAGCCCTTTATATCCTTTACCTTCTCTACAATCTTATTCCCGGCAGTCTCCAAATCCTTAGCGTTTCCACCTTCCACAATAAGAACAAATTTTCCTCCTCCTGTTATACCAATCGGTGTCAAAGCTGTTTCGATACCCGTTCCTAGATTTTTCATCTTTTCTTTTACATCTTTTTCAAAAGTCGTTATTCTTTCTTTCGTCATATCATCCTTCAAATCAATAGACAAACGAATTTTCTCTCCCGAAACAATCGTTTGATAGCTTTTCACACTCACTTGTTTACTAAGAATACTTTCCATATCTTTAGCTACACCATTCGCTTTATCAAGCGATGTTCCAACAGGTAGATCTGCTGTCAGATTATATGAAGCCGCCTTTTCTTCTGGTAAAAAATTTTTCGGGATCAGTGGCACAAGTCCTAAAGATGAAACAAACACGACAAGAGCGAGAAAAAGTGTAATCATCTTTTTCTGAATCGTCCAGCTCAGCACACGCCGATATGTTCTCTGCAATATTGTTTCTTTCGGCTCCTTATGTTTCAAACGCAGCAAGAAAAATTTAGCAAGCAACGGAACAACCGTTAACGAAACAAGCAAAGAAAAAGCAAGTGCAACAATAACTGTAATTCCGAACGGAGCAAAGTACTTGCCAACAATTCCCGGAACAAATGAAAGTGGACCAAATACAGCCATAGTCGTAATTGTTGAAGATGTAACCGCACCGCCAACTTCTTTAGCAGCTGCTAACACCATGTTCGCATCACGCTTTGCGCTATTTAACGTTCTGCGGTAGATGTTTTCAATGACTACGATAGAATCATCAATTACCCGGCCAACAGCTACTGCAATACCAGCTAGCGTCATCATATTCAAACTAAAGTGTAAATACTTCATCGTAATCATCGCCGCTAAAACAGACAGCGGAATTGATAGCACAGCTACAATTGTAGCTCTTATATTACGTAAAAATACAAATGTCACAATGACAGCAAACAATGTACCTAGCAATACTTCTCTAAGCATGCTATTAACTGATTTTTCTACCTGCTTTGAGCTGTCATACAACTTTGTCAGTTTATAACCCTCTGGTAATTGTAGATCAGATAGTTTTTCGTTCATTTGTTTGACCACTTCCACCGCATTAGCTCCTGGCTGCGCTTTAACAGATACAAGAACTGCAGGCGTGTCCTTTAATCTCGTATATACAGTTTCTGTTTTACTTCCATACTCTACAGTTGCTACATCTGACAATTTAACAATTTGTACTCCCCCAGCACCTGGCACTGCTATTTTCACATCGTTGACGTCAGTAAGCGATTTAAGTTTGTAATCAGCTTGAACATTTAATGTTTTTTCATTCATACTCACCTGGCCCGCTGGAAAAGAAAAATTGTGTGCTAAAAGCGCTTGCTTCACTATGTCATACGTAATCTTTTTTTCGTTCATTTTTTCAACATCAAGCTTAATAGATAATTGCTTTTCGGTTTCACCTGACACATCCACCTTGCCGATATTTTCAACAGTAGACAAAGTTGGTTTAATTCGCTCGTTCACGTATTGTGAAATATCCGCTTGCTTAGCATTGTCTGAAGAAAGCGCGAAAGTAAATATCGGCATCTGCGAAGGGCCATCCTTCATAACGACAGGTTTCCCTGCATCCTCTGGTAATTTTAGAGATGCCACAGTACTCGTCACATCTTTTTCAGCTTCATCCATCTTCCTGGCCATATCAAATTCTAAAATAGCGACCACCATGTTGCTATGAGCCTCAATATATAAATTATCAAGCTTTTGAATACTAGAAAATGCAGTTTCTAGCGGCTTTCCTATATCATTTAACCCTTGCTCTGGCGTGGCACCCATATAAGGGACTTGCACAACCATATACGGAATATCAACGTTTGGCATTTCTTCCATCTCTATTGTTTTAATAGAATACATTCCCCCAACAACAATAAAAATCATCGCAAGAAAGACAACACCTACATTTTTTAAAGAAAAGCGAATCCACGACCCCACCGTCATTCCTCCCATCCCTTTGTAATAAGAAAAAAGTCTTACTTACATAATTTCTATAAATCGCAATTCTCCCTTCCTTATATTCCCTTCACTCTTTTGTAATTGTAAATTTTATCCTTTCAATCCACATCAACCGCATGACGGATTCTAAACTCAGCCCAAAGACCTATGTCGAATCACACAGCACTAAGTATAAAGAAATTTTTTTCTGTACAGCAGTGTAAAAAGTCATATTCTAAACACGACAAAAAGGATTGGGAAAAGCTATCTGTTTTCAATAGAAGCAACCTATGATAAGCTTATTTTGTCAGAATTTACTAAAAAGATAAATATTTATTATTTCCTTAAAGAACAGAATGGATGAATATGAATATCGAAGAGTTGCAGGGGGAGAAATACATTGGAACAAATTGAGCTAGTAGAGATCAACAAGGAGAATATAAATAACGGAGGTTGTTATTGTCTTCGCAGCAAGCCAACATCAACAGGTTACATGAATAAAAACAAATGGCTTATGAAGAGTTTTAATGAAGGGCTAAAGTATATAAAAATAATGGAGAATAACAAGCCAGCCGGGTTTATTGAGTATACACCTATTGAATATTCTTCGAGAGTTGTATATGGTGAAAATTATTTCGTGATCCATTGCTTATGGGTAAATGTTACTGGAAAAGGGTATGCCTCAAAATTGATTCATAAAAGCATTCAAGATGCTAAGGCGCAAAATAAAGATGGCGTTATTGTAATTACAAACCCAAACACTTCTTGGACTCCAGGTAAAGACGTTTTTATAAAGAATAATTTTATAGAAATAGATCATGCCCCTTATGGATTTGAGTTACTTGTTTACAAATTCGGACATTCACCTGACCCCTATTTTCCGAAAAATTGGGATGAGCGCCTTAAGCTTTTTAAAGACTTAACAATTATCCGTACCCAGCAGTGTCCATTTGTAGATGTATCGACCAATAATGTTGTTAAGGCAGCAAGCCAATTAGGTATTGATGCAAAAATCATTGACATAAAAAACAGAGAAGAATTGTTGAGACTTTCACCTACTCCTTACGGTATCTACGGAGTCATCTATAAGAATAAATTAGTTTCATTTCATAGGCTTACTGTCCACTCTGCAACGAAACGATTACATGAGTTAAGCTAATTCAACTACAGTGGATAAGAGAATCCAATACCGTTGTTTTATAACTCAAATTAACAATATTATTTTCCATAGTTGTCTACAAAAATTCAGTTCATTTTTTGGAACAAGGAATTCCTTAAGTTGATGGCATATATGGTGACCCTAGCTACGACTAATCTTGAAAGGGGTCGTAATCCCTCATATATAAGTCCGACTTAGGTAACAAAAAGTAAAAAAAGAAGCCACGTAATGTGACTTACCAACGAATCTGCGGAGTAATGACTCTAGATAATGCTAAGTTCTATAAATCTCAAATGTATATGATATACAAAAAGAATTTAAAGTATTTACTTGTACTTGTGCGAGCCGTCACAGTAGGGCAGTTTTTGAGATAATCCACAAGTACAATCATTTAGTCCTTTTCCATTAAGAATTTGTTGCATACATTTTTCAATCCTTGACTCTCGAGTTTTGGATTTTTTGGCTTTAGAAAAATAAAAAATGTATTCTCTTTGTCGTCCCGGCGTCAATGCTTCAAAAGCAGTTTTCAAGGCAGGGATTTCAGCGAATTTATTTTGAAGTTCTTCGGGCATTGTGAATTCTGTATTCTTTTTAAAATTCACTTCCAAACCGGCTTTCTCAACTTCAATGGCTTCATAAATATAGGCTTTCAAGATCGTTTCCATTTCAACTATTTCTTGAATATTGGTAAACCTAATCTGACGCGCCGCCTGTACGTTCTCCGTTTGTTGGACTAGAATCCCCTGGGCATCCTGTAACAAGGCGCCTTTATGAAATAGAAGCGCACAATATTCTTTAAATCCATGTATTAAAACTATGTTTTTTTTCTCAAACGTGTAACAAGGATGCATCCACTTAAATTCTTCGGTCAGCTCACAGTCAAGAACGATATTTCTCAACTTCTCATATTCTTCCTTCCACTTTATAGCCTTACTTAAAAATTCATCAACCTTAGGATTCATTCTACTATTTGTCATCAACGAACACCCCTCTTCAATTTTCCGATTAGTTAACCGTCAAGAATCATTATTCTCAATTTCTCCAATTCTTGCCGTCACTTTTTAGCTTTATTTGAACATCCATCAACCTTGAATCATTTTCCATACCTAGCTTGATCTTCAGGCTAGAAAGCATCTAAACAGATAATATAATTGAACTAACATAAATATACAATAAAAGAATCATCTTACCTCTAAGAAACAGTTGAGAAGAGATGATTTTAATCGGACGTTATAATAAAAGATTTATTTTTAGTAAAGAAAAATTAAGCTTGAAATAAAGATTGGTATAACAAAATAGCATGGACATTGCCAACCGTTTTTCTTTTAAGGAATTTAAAAAACTTTTCAATGGAGTACGTCGTCTAATAAGTTGGAAGGGGGAACTGATGTGGATGAATTAACAGCAGAGGTTTTTGAAATAGAAGATAAAGAGGCCCTTATAGATGAGGTAATGAACAAGTATGGACAGGAAATCTTACAACTTGTTTATTCATATGTAAATAATAAAGAGGTCGCTGAGGATTTAACCCAAGATATATTTGTTAAATGTTACAAATCTCTTCATACATACAAGGGAAAATCAAAGTTAAAAACATGGTTGTGGAGAATTGCTATTAATCATTGTAAGGACTATATAAAAAGTTGGTATAACAAAAAGGTAATCGTTACAGAAAATGAATTTACTTATACTGGGGTTCAAAAAGAAAGTGTTGAACAGACTGTTATTCAAAATGATGAGGATCGTAGGCTGGCTTCGGCAGTAATGAACTTACCAATAAAATATCGAGAAGTGATTTATCTCTTTTATTTTGAAGAATTGCCAATCAAAGATATTGCTATGGTAATAGAAGTGAAGGAAAACACTATTAAAACAAGACTTAAAAAAGCCAAGGAACTCTTGAAGAAAGGATTGGAGGAATAATCAAATGGAAGATCGATTAAAAGGGCTACGAAAATCAATGGAGAAAACAACCTTTACACATTTGAATTTTTCTGATCAGCATCGTAAGCAGGTTTACGAAAAAATCAATAAACCATCTGAAAATGAAGAAGATATCTTGTTAGCCGTTTTACAACTTCTCATTTCTGAAAAAACAGGATACGAATTGGCACAGCTATTACGGGGAAGAGGGATTCAAAAATTCGAAGGAAATGAAGGTTTTTTATACACCTTATTACACCGTCTAGAACAGAATCATTTTATCCAATCAAGTTGGGATCATTCAGGAGCTAAATATTATCAATTAAATAATAAGGGAAGAAAGATATTACGAAAAGCAGAAAAAACTTCTACAAAGAAACGATTTATATTACAAGGATTGATACAGGAGTGAGACAAAATTGAATAAAAGAGGGGATTACTTTTTAAAAGAAGTCACCAATCATATTAAATCAAAGGAAGCAAAGAATCTTGTGGCAACTGAACTGGATTTTCACTTGAAACAGGCGAAGAATATGTGGATAGAGAAAGGGTTAAGTGAGGAAGTTGCTGAAGACAAGGCTGTTGAACAAATGGGAAGTCCAATCAAACTTGGTCAGGAACTTAACAAACTTCATAAGCCAAAGGTTGATTGGTTGATTATTATTTTATTAGTGACTGCTATGGGGCTAGGTTTCTTGCCAGTTGTAGCTTTTGGACATACGAATGATTTATTAATGAATAAGGTGATGTGTGTTATTCTTGGTATTGTGACGGCTCTTGGGATGATGATGATTGATTATCGGAAACTAGAGAGACTGGGATGGCTGTTTTACACAATCGGAGTACTCATCCTATTAATGCTAGACAATTTTTCAAATGCCTCAATGTATGGAGAATCGTTAATAAAAATTGGTCCCATTACAATTGGATGTTTAATGGCTGTACCATTCTTTTTTCTAGCTTGGGCTTCTTTTTTCAATAACAGTAGGTTAAAGGTGTGGCATCTTGGGATTTTGTACTTGTTTTCTTTGCGTCTATTCTTAACTATGCCAAGTCTTTCAACAACCTTTATCTATATCACGATGGTATTCGTTATGCTTTGGTGGAGTAAGTTAGGAAAGAAAAAGGTACTGATCGTTACAGTTGTACCAATTTGTTTATCTATCATCGGTGAATTATTTTTCCATCCCCCAGTAAAGGGAGTCCTTTTGGCTAGAATTTTAGGGTACATAAATCCAGAGCAAAATGCAGATGGCGCAGGGTTTATGTATATACGTTTAAAAGAGGTAATGTCGTCAGCAGGGTGGTTTGGAGCATCTGGAAATATGAAGTTCATTCATGCTGCACGTACTGATTTTGTGTTTGCAAGTTTGACTTACTATTATGGGTATTTTTTTGCGCTAATCCTTGTTTTGATTCTTTCTCTTTTTGTCGCAAGGATAATGGTCATATCTTATAAAATAAATGATCGGTATGGTAAATTGCTTCTTGTTGGTGGAATGACTCTTTTTGTAGTCCAGTTCATTTATAACGTTGGAATGATCCTAGGCTTATTACCGATTGCTTCTATATCTTTGCCTTTTATTAGCTATGGATGGATGCCAACTCTGTTTAATGCGTTTTTAATGGGTATCGTGTTAAGTGTGTATCGACGTAAAAATTTGATATCAAGTAGTTTCAATTGAATATAGAAAAAGCGTGTTTTGATCAATCTTATTTCAAAACACGCTTTTTCTATTTGCCTCTGTTATCAAGGTTTATTAAATCAAACTTTATTTTAAGGCTACATCTAGACAATGCTTTCGCTGAATTTTGAGGCGTGGGTATTACCGCCCACAAATAGCGAGATAAAAAGCAAAGAATCTCTCGCTACTAAGAGCGAAAGATTTTTTGCTTAAATTTACGGAGATGAAGGAATATACTTCTCAACAAATCCCCATACAGTATGCCAATATTTCTCCGAGTCTATTTGTTCTGCTTCACCATGCCCCGCACTTGGTACAATTAACTTCTCTTTTTCTACCTTTGCAGCATTGTACACTTCATCTAGCATTTCATACGGAACAAATTTATCCGCATCACCATGAATAAACAACATTGGCGTTTTACTCTTCGCAACTTGCTTAACAGCTGACGCCTCATTCAGATCATATCCAGCTCGTAATTTAATTACTGTATTAGCAGCGTTCATTACAGGGAATTTTGGTAAATGAAATAGATCTTTTAACTGATACGTAAATTCCCCCATAACAGATGAATAACCACAATCCTCTATAATGACTTTCACATTGGCCGGCAACTTTTCTCCTGAGGTCATCATGACAGTTGCGCCCCCCATGGAAATACCAAACAAAGCAATTTCTGCTTGTGGATCTTTCTTTAGAATCTCCTGAATCCATACCAGAATATCTTTACGATCATGCCAGCCCATACCAATATAATCACCTTCACTACTTCCATGACCACGAAGATCAGGTGCTACTACACTATAACCTTTTTCATGAAAGTGACGAATATATTTTGTCATCAGTGAGGCTCTGCCATTATATCCATGAACTACAATTGCCCATTTATGATTGGATTCCTGATTACGATATTCATAACCAGCTAATTTCAGATTATCAAAAGAACGTATCGATATTGTATTAGGCTGATGCAGTGATGTGAATTCAGCATTTTTCACTTCATTCGCAGCTAATACTTCCCCTGATACATTTACGCTTCTCTTCAAATGAGGGTTTCCCTTTAAAAAATCTTTTCCTTGCTTTGCATTTAATGCGTAGTTATAAAAATAATTTCCTACTAGCCCATAAATAATAACTAGAAGAAGTAAAACAACTGCAGTAATAATAATCATTTTCTTCATTCTTTACTACCTTTCTATAAAATACATATTCCTTAATGCCCACACCTCAGTATAGCAGACCAAAAAAGTAACTACTCTGCCATACATTTCATTTAGAAGTTTGGTAAGGGGTATGATGTAAGTAGAAATACGCCCATTATTATTACCTATAATTGCTGCCAGGAAGATAAAAACGGCCATGCATATCGCTACTTTTCTTTGTTTTAAAACGTTGCGCGTGGCAGAAAAAAGGCACTGACCGCTACTACGCATGGCCAGTCCCTCTTGACCATTTAAAACCATGCTTTTCTGTCCTTTTTTAGTTATACACAAAAAACCTAAGTCAAATTGACTTAGGTTTTTTTGCCTGGCAACGTCCTACTCTCACAGGGACAAAGTCCCAACTACCATCGGCGCTAGAGAGCTTAACTTCCGTGTTCGGTATGGGAACGGGTGTGACCTCTCTGCCATCATTACCAGACTTATGAAGGTATATTCCTTCAAAACTAGATAACATTTGCTTCATATTATTTGATTAAGTCCTCGATCTATTAGTATTCGTCAGCTCCACGTGTCACCACGCTTCCACCTCGAACCTATCAACCTGATCATCTT
>NZ_JQKQ01000055.1:0-11218 GCF_000746135.1 Bacillus sp. UNC322MFChir4.1 | reverse complement strand
CACCATGCGGTGCAAAATGTTATCCGGTATTAGCCCCGGTTTCCCGGAGTTATCCCAGTCTTATAGGCAGGTTACCCACGTGTTACTCACCCGTCCGCCGCTAACTTCTTAAGAGCAAGCTCTTAATTGGTTCGCTCGACTTGCATGTATTAGGCACGCCGCCAGCGTTCATCCTGAGCCAGGATCAAACTCTCCAATAAAGTGTTTGTCTAGCATCATAAATAAAAATTGACGTTTCACGTTGTTTGTTTCGTTCAGTTTTCAAAGAACTCATCCGCCGCTCAATGGCGACTTCCTTATGTTAACATCTTCACTTTTCTATGTCAACAATGTTTTTTATTTCTTTTTTCCGCTTGATGAATTCGTTCATCAGCGACGAATATTAATTTATCATATGTAGAACTACACCGTCAATACCTTTTAATAAAAAATTCTTTTTCTTATATATCTTGTACAATCTTCAGGTGGAGCTATTTTTGTAAATAAAATAAACAACAATTTATATCGCTCTTCCATCGTCTTTTTTACAACTTGATGAATTCGTTTATCTGCAAAGTCAAATAATAATTCGTCCAATTCTCTTTTTAATACATATTCTAGTTCCTTTTGTTCTTGATCCGTAATCAGCAATCCAATCATTCCGTCACCTCAGCTGTTTCTTATCTACATATCGTTCAGTATATCCCTTTCATACGATATTAATCGTTTAGTTCTCTTTTCTCCTTTTTCTGCATATAAGTAACTGAAAAGGATTGGACAAAGGGGCGGAGAAACGATGTTTTTCTTCTTTATAACGAGTAAACATAAGTTTAAACAAATTAGTCTTATTATTCTGCTTTCCCTATTTACGGCATGGCTGCTTTTTGTAAAAACATATTCTTATCAATCAGCTTTTTCAACAAATACTGGTCCGAAAGCAATTTATAAAGGAGACACGACAAAAAAACAAGTTTCTTTAACATTCGATATTAGTTGGGGAGATGAGAAAGCATTACCTATACTAGATACATTGAAAGAAAAAAAAATTAAAAACGCCACCTTCTTCCTTTCTGCCGCATGGGCAGAACGTCACCCTGATATTGTAGAACGTATTATAAAAGACGGGCACGAAATTGGGAGTATGGGATACAATTATAAAGACTATACATCTTTAGAAGCTAACGAAATTCGAAGAGATCTCCTAAAGGCACAGGACATATTTACAAAACTTCAAGTAAAACAAGTTCAACTCCTACGTCCTCCTAACGGTAGCTTTAATAAAACAGTATTAAAAATCGCTGAATCTATTGGATATACGGTTGTGCACTGGAGCAACAATTCAAATGATTGGAAAAACCCCGGAGTCAATAAAATCGTTACAACCGTTTCTGAAAACTTGCACGAAGGAGATATTATTTTACTTCATGCTTCTGATTCAGCACTACAAACAAATCAAGCATTACCGATGCTGCTTCAAAAATTAAAAACAGACGGATTTGAAAACGTCTCTGTATCCCAGCTCATCTCAAATACGAAAGCCAAAAGTAGGGACATAGATTAAATTTCCCTCCTTATTCACTAAGAAAGCTGATTCCAATATAGGAATCAGCTTTTTTGCCCTACTAGACGATGCAATATCAAAACCTGATATGCGTTGCAAATGAGCAATGGAACAACCATTAAATATAACCAACTCGTATCATTGATACGCAATGCCGGAACCCATTCAATAATCGTTACAACAATCATAAAGAATAACGCCGGAACAAACGCCTTCTTGTTCGTCTCCTTACTCTTTATGTAAGCAACAATGATTCCGAACAAAAAGAGAGTCGCAGCGACAAAAATATTTGTCCCTAGTGATTCATTCCCATTTGCAATGAATACAGAGCGAAAATAGACAAAATCGAATAATACAAACGCAATTAAGAACATTTGTACCGCATTCCAAAGAGCGGGCGAACGAAACATCCCCAGCCCAAATCGATGAACTGTTAAATATGCAAAGAACCCCATCTGACTGATTACACTAAAAATAAGACCGACTCCAAGCAACCAAAAAGAAACCATTAAGATTTCCTTTCCGTCGAAATTTTGAAAAAATTTATTATACTTGTCCCATTCTAAAACAAAACCAATAAAGATTGTACTGCTTCCCCCAAGAAATAAAGTCGTCATAAAGAGTCGTACCCAATTTCGGCTATTCACAGACACATCCCCCATTATATATATTTCTAATTAAATTGTAACAATGTCAATTTTAAAAAGCTAGCCATCAATATGTATAAATTCTTCTAAGAGATTTATATTAAAAAGAGAAACACGTGAAAGGAGCCCCGGCTGATGAAACGGATTCTACTCATTTCGGTCTCTTTCATCCTTTTTATCGGAATCGTTGCATGCGCACAGGAAAAAGAAGCGAAATCCCAATTAGATTATGATCAAACGAAAAAAATGATTATTGATATTTTAAAAACGGATCAAGGGAAAAAAGCAATCCAAGATGTACTAACCGATGAAAAAATGAAACAAGCTCTTATTTTAGATGAATCTGTAGTAAAGAAAACGATTGAAGATACTATGATATCAGAGAAAGGACAGCAGTTTTGGGAAAAGGCATTTAAAGACCCTGAGTTTGCCGCTAAATTTGCAAAAAGCATCGAGAAAGAACAAACAAATTTAATGAAAACTTTATTAAAAGATCCTGAGTATCAAGCTGGTGTTATAGAAGTCATGAAAAATCCAGAAGTCGGAAAAATCATGATGCAAACAATGAAAAGCAAAGAGTATCGTCAATACTTACAGCAAGTCATAACTGAAACTGCCGAAAGTCCATTATTTCAAACCAAAATGATCGACATTATTAGTAAAGGCGTTGAAAAGGCACAAAAAGGTGGCGGGGAACAGAAAAAGGAAGGCGGATCAGAAGAAGGCAAGAAAGAATAAAAATAACCCTCGTACTGAGGGTTATTTTTGTTCAATTGCCGCTCTTTCAATTACTTGCTGAGCGATTTGTTTATAGATTACTCCATTTTTATGATCTTCATCATATACAGATGGAGCAAATTCTTCTGTATTCCAATCTGGTTGCTGAAGCGGAATTTGACCAAGTACTTCTGTCTGCAGTTCTGTTGCTAATTTTTCTCCTCCGCCTTTTCCAAACACATATTCCTTTTCACCAGTTACTTTACTTTCGAAATAAGACATATTTTCTACAACACCAATAATCTCATGCTCTGTACGAAGTGCCATTGCACCAGCTCTAGCCGCTACAAAAGCTGCTGTTGGATGCGGTGTTGTTACAATAATTTCTTTACATGCCGGAAGCATTGAATGTAAATCTAATGCTACGTCACCTGTACCTGGAGGTAAGTCTAACACTAAGTAGTCTAAATCTCCCCACTCTACTTCTGTGAAGAAATGATTTAACATTTTGCCAAGCATAGGACCTCTCCAAATAACAGGCGCATTATCTTCTACGAAAAATCCCATAGAAATAACTTTCACACCAAGGCGCTCTACCGGAATGATTTTATCACCACGTACAATAGGACGTTTTTCAATTCCCATCATATCCGGTACACTAAATCCGTATATATCAGCATCAACAATCCCAACCTTTTTCCCTAAACGGGCAAGAGAAATCGCTAGGTTTACAGAAACCGTTGATTTTCCAACACCGCCCTTTCCACTCGCTACTGCCAAGAAAGTTGTCTTCGAATGCGGTGATAATAAAGATTCACTCTGCTCTTCTTGCGGAGCAAATTGTAATCGTTCCTCTTCAGTAAATTCTGCAAAGCGTAAACCTACTGTTGCTGCCCCTAATTCTTTCACTACTTTTACAATTGTTGCTTGCAATTGCATTTGCTCCGCTGTTCCTGTTTTCACAATTGCAACTTTAACGCTAACATGTTCTTTTTCTGGCTTTACTGTAACTTCTTTAATACCGTTTGTTTCTTTTAATGTTTTATTTAGAAACGGATCTATAATTCCTTCAAGTGCTCCCATTACTTGTTCTTTCGTTACCATAATCTGTCCCGCCCCCTGGATAAAATTAAGTTCTTACGAGCATGTAATTGCCGTTAAAACAAAATAAATGCGTTTTCATTGTAAGTATAGCATATTTTCGGAAAACTCCGTTACAAAGAAGAACCCTCCTTAATTGGGAGGGTTTCCTTTTTCGGTGAAATATCGCAAGACCCCGCGATATATTGCAGCAGCAACTTTTTGCTGATATTTCTCGGAGTTTAATAAGTATCTTTCATTTACATTTGATAAAAATCCAGCTTCAACTAATGCACCTGGTGTTTTCGCATACTTTAATAAGTAAACATGCGAAATTGTTTTCGCTGAACGGTTCGTATTCTCAAGACTTGTTCGTAATTCAGCTTGAATAAATTTTGCGGCTCGTTCGTTTTCTACTAAAGAACGATAATAAAATGTTTGGGCTCCTTTTGAGTTCCCACTTGGGAGAGCATTCAAATGCACACTAACAAAAAAATCAACATCAGGCTTATTAATAATCTCTACGCGTCTTTTTAAATCCTCTGCTTTACGGCGACTATATCCCTTCGTGCTTTTGTCAGCCAAATCATAATCCCCATTGCGCGTTAAAATAACAAGTGCTCCTTGTTCCTGCAAGTAGTCTCGTACCTTTTTGGTAATTTCTAGTGTGATGTCTTTTTCAACAATGTCATCCCCGCCAACCGCACCTCCATCCGGACCACCATGACCAGCATCTAATACAATAATTTTTCCAGACAAAGGCAAATTCCATGCTCTCCATGACTTTGTAATTTGAAATTCCTGCTTTACTAAAAAAAAGAGTACTACCGCCGCTAACATAAAAGAAATAATCCGAATTCTTTTCATACCTTCCCCCCTTCAGCTAGTCCCTCTACTTACTTATATGGGACAAGAGGAAAGTTTATGATTTTCTTAATGCAGCTTCATACGATATCTTTTCTCACCCTTCTCATATCCTTGTTGCCACCAAGCGCTTATAAAGTGCGAGCACGATTGATATAGCTGCTCATCTTCACTTTCTTCTAAAGTATGCAAAGGCACACTCGTCAAAAAATGAAACAGCATTTCCGTTAATTGAATTTCTTCATGAGATGATCTGTTTTTTACATCTAAAAACGATTCTCCATAATATCCAAACTTACTATACCTAGCTCCTAATAAATAAGACTCAATGCCCAGTTCTATACAATAATCTTCATAATGACGATGAAATGTATCCATACAAAAGCTATCACGGATATTTTCTCTAAGTGTTTGTAATGATAATTCACGCAATATTTTACGTTCATACTTCAGTTGCTTTTCTCTTTGTTTTTCTTTCAGACTTACAATAACATTCATAGTACTTAAAACCTCCCTATGTACGTATTAGTCTAAACTTCTCAGTAGGAAGCATACACAAGAAGGGGGCACTAAAATATTCCAAACAAGGGGATGCTAACAGAAGCTATTGAAGAACATAAAAAAACCCCAGCCAAAAGGCTGGGGTTTGAAGTTCGCAAAAATTAACGTTTTGAGAACTGAGGTGCACGACGAGCACCTTTAAGACCGTATTTTTTACGCTCTTTCATACGTGCGTCACGAGTTAATAGACCTGCACGTTTTAATGTTAAACGGTATTCTGGGTCAGCTTTTAATAAAGCGCGAGAAATACCGTGACGGATAGCACCAGCTTGACCAGTGTATCCACCGCCATGTACGTTTACAAGAACATCGTAGTTACCTAAAGTTTCTGTTGCAACTAGAGGTTGTTTCACTACTTCACGTAATGCAGCAAATGGGATATAGTTTTCAAATTCACGACCGTTAATGATAACGCGTCCTTCGCCTGGAACTAGGCGTACGCGTGCTACTGAACTCTTACGACGTCCAGTACCATTGTATTGTACCTGTGCCAAAGTAAGCCCTCCTTTAATTAATTATCCGCGAAGTTCGTAAACTTCTGGTTTTTGTGCTTGATGTGGATGCTCAGATCCAGCATACACATTTAATTTTTTAGACATTTGACGTCCTAAACGTCCTTTTGGAAGCATGCCTTTAATAGCAAGCTCTAACATTTGTACAGGGTAGTTTGTACGCATTTCTAGAGCTGTTCTTTGCTTAAGTCCACCTGGGTGGTTAGTGTGACGGTAGTAAATTTTATCGTTTAATTTATTACCTGTTAAGTGAATTTTCTCAGCGTTAATAATAATTACATGATCACCCGTGTCAACGTGTGGTGTAAATGTTGGTTTGTTTTTACCACGTAAAATGGATGCTACTTCACTAGAAAGACGACCTAAAGTTTGACCTTCAGCATCAATCACATACCATTTACGCTCAACTTCGTTAGCTTTTGCCATAAAAGTCGTACGCATTTGTTTCCCTCCTACTCGTTATCTTTTCCATAGAAAAAATCTATTGTTTATCTTAAACACGATTTCCTTCCGGGGCTAATCGTGGTTTTAGAAACAATACCATATGTTATGATATACTTTTGAGTTTCTAATGTCAAGCGAATGTTACACCAGGATTAGTTGTTATAGTTTACCTCCCATAAATAAAGGCCTTGCCCCGGTACCATCTTCCCAGCAAAACGGCGGTCTTGTTTTTGTAAAATGTCTGAAATGCTTTCAGGAGCAATTTTTCCTTGACCGACGCTAAGCAGCGTACCGACAATAATTCGAACCATGTTATATAAAAAACCATTTCCGACAAAGCGAAAGACTAACTCATCGCCCTGTTCTATTAAATCTATTTCATAAATTGTTCGCACTTTATCTTTTTTGTCAGTTTTTGCCGAACAAAATGAAGTAAAATCATGTGTTCCAATAAAATAATGGATTGCTTTTCGGATCGATTCTATATTTAGCGCATATGGATACTGATATACGTAATTTCTACGGAATACATCAGCTTTTTTAGATAATAATACCCGATAACGATATTCTTTTTTTACAACGCCGTATCTTGCGTGAAAGTCTAACGTTTTTTGCTCAGCCTGCTCCACAACAATATCATCTGGCAGCATTGTATTTAAAGCTGCCATCCACTGCTCTCCCGTTAATGATAGCGGTGTATCAAAATGAATCACTTGGCCTTTGGCATGAACATTGGAATCTGTTCTTCCTGACGCTTGTACACGAACAGCTTCCCCTTTATGCACTTTTTGCAGTGCTTTCTCTACTTCTTGTTGAACAGTACGTTGATTGGGTTGAATTTGATATCCACAAAAGTTAATTCCATCATACGAAACTGTGCATTTTATTCTTTTCATACTCATACTCTCTCCATTACGATCGAACTAAAATTAAAATACATGTTAAACCAAATAGGCTTAAAAGCGTTAATGTATCGATCCATTTCCATTCTAATTGCCGGAATTTCGTACGGTATCCGTTGCTTTGATAACCTCGTGCTTCCATTGCAATTGCTAAGTCTTCTGCACGTTTAAATGCACTAATAAATAGTGGTACAAGTAACGAGATAATTGCTTTCAACCTGTCTTTCATTGGACCGCCTGCAAAGTCTATACCTCGAGAAGCTTGTGCTTTCATAATTTTACTTGTTTCATCCATTAAAGTAGGAATAAAACGCAAGGAAATAGACATCATAAGTGCAATTTCGTGGACAGGAACTTTTATGCGTTTTAAAGGATGCAGCAATGTCTCCATGCCATCGGTAATTTCAATTGGTGTTGTCGTTAATGTTAATAGGGTCGTCATTAAAATAATGACTAAAAAACGAATAGAAATATAAATCCCCTGCTCAAGCCCTTTCTCATATATCGAAAACCATCCAAGTTGAACGAGTACAGCGCCTTCTTTTGTTGTAAAAACGTGCAGAAAGAACGTGAATAAAAATAGCCATAAAATAGGTTTTAACCCAGAAAGAATATAACGAATCGGCACTTTTGCAAAAAACAAAGCAATGAGTGCATACAAAAATAGCAAGCCGTATGAAATTGCATTATTTGCTAAAAATACAACAAATACATATAAAAAGACCATTAACAGTTTTGTACGAGGATCCAGTCTATGAATAGCAGATTCTCCTGGAATATATCTTCCAATAATTAACTGCTGCATGATGAATCCCCACCTTTTCTAAACAGTTGTATGACTTCATCTGCTAAATCTTCTAAAGACAAGGTGGCTTTTGGTATAGAAATTCCTAATTTCTCTTCAATTTCTCGCTTATACTTTAGCGACATTGGAAGAGATACACCAATTTGCTCAAGCTCATCTGCATGCGTAAAGACTTCCTCTGATGTTCCTTGCAAAAAGACCGTTCCTTTATGCATCACAACAATGTTGTCTGCATATTTTGCAGCATCCTCCATATTATGTGTCACAAGAATCACCGTAAGATTTTTTTGCTTGTGAAGATGATAGAACATCTCCATAAGCTCATGTTGGCCCTTAGGATCAAGCCCTGCTGTTGGTTCATCTAATACTAATACTTCAGGCTCCATCGCGAGTACACCAGCTATCGCAACACGTCTCATTTGTCCACCGCTTAACTCAAACGGAGAGCGTTCTAATAGCTCCTCTGATAGCCCAACTAACCCAATGGCATCTTTTGCCTTTTGTTTTGCTTCTTCTTCAGATACACCAAAGTTTAAAGGTCCAAAGCAAATATCTTTCTCTACTGTTTCTTCAAATAATTGATGTTCTGGAAATTGAAAAACAACTCCTACCTTTTTTCGAAGAGGTTTTAACTTTTTCGCTTTCTTTTGCGATGAAATTTTGTATTCCCCAATTTGAACAGTACCACTCGTTGGTTGCAATAAGCCATTTAAATGCTGAATCATCGTTGACTTACCCGATCCTGTATGACCGATTATGGCATAATAGCCACCGCTAGAAAGCGAAATATCTATATCGTAAAGGGCTCGCTTTTCAAATGGGGTCTTATATTGATAACGATGCTCTACTTTTTGGAATGTAATCTCCAAAGTTCGCTCACCAAACTTTCCATTGTAAGATGCATTGATTGTAAAGGAATATTATTGCTTTTCAATAATTCTGCCATTTTTATTGAAAATGGTACGTCTAAACCGATGTCTTGCAACATTTTCGGTGATTGAAAAATGTGTTCAGGTGTTCCCTCTTCTAGTAATTCTCCACGATTTAAAATAATAATACGATCGGACTGCGCCGCTTCTTCTAAGTCGTGAGTAATCGAAAGAACTGTAATTCCCTTCGTGCGAACAAGATCTCTTACCGTTTCTACCACTTCTTTACGACCTTGGGGGTCAAGCATAGATGTTGCCTCGTCTAATACTAAAATAGACGGCTGGAGTGCTAGTACGCCGGCAATTGCAACGCGCTGCTTTTGCCCACCCGATAAATAATGAGGTTCTTCATTTTGAAACTCTTCCATTCGCACGAGCTCCAAAGCATGTTTCATACGTTCTACCATTAGTTCCCTGGGCATTCCGGCATTCTCAAGCCCAAAGACAACATCATCTTGTACAGTTGTTCCGACAAATTGATTGTCTGGGTTTTGAAACACCATTCCGATTTGTTTTCGAATATCCCATACAGTTTCTTCTGATAAAACAAGTGATTCATTTACAGTAATTGTTCCTGTTGATGGTAAAAACAAACCATTTAATAACTTTGCAAGCGTTGATTTTCCTGACCCATTTTGCCCAATAATAGATACCCATTCTCCTTCATATAAAGAGAATGAAACGTCACGCAGGGCGTAAGAAGCAGCTTGAGGATATTGAAATGATATGTTCTCAGCACGAAGCTTCTCTTTTTTCACTTGTGGACACCCTCTTCCATTATTCAGCCAAATAACGTGAAACTTCCATCCAGGGGAGACGAAAAGCTCACCAATCTTGCACATGCCAGCAGTTTCTCTCACTTCTCTCTGAATCTTGAAATAAGAGTCTTACAGCCTGCAAATAGCAAGATAAACGCTTTCTTCTATACTTAAAAAAAAAGGGCCATGACCAGTTACTTAAAAAGTACTGTCCTGCCCTTTTGCTTGTCATTATACTAACTCGATAATTACCATTGGTGCAGCGTCACCGCGACGTGGACCAATTTTTGCAATACGAGTGTATCCGCCTTGACGCTCAGCGTAGCGTGGAGCTACATCAGCGAATAATTTTTGTAATGCATCTTGACCAGTCTCAGCATTAGCAACTTCATTACGAATGTAAGCAGCTGCTTGACGACGAGCATGAAGATCTCCGCGTTTACCTAAAGTGATCATTTTTTCCACTACAGAACGAAGTTCTTTTGCACGAGTTTCTGTCGTTTGAATGCGCTCGTTGATAATTAAATCAGTAGCTAAGTCACGTAACATAGCTTTACGTTGCGCACTTGTACGGCCTAATTTTCTGTATGCCATTCGTAGTTCCCTCCTTCGTTGATGAATTTAAATCCTCAGTCGTCTTTACGTAAGCCTAAACCTAATTCTTCAAGCTTATGCTTAACTTCTTCTAAAGATTTACGTCCTAAGTTACGAACTTTCATCATATCCTCTTCAGTTTTATTCGCAAGCTCTTGTACAGTGTTAATACCTGCACGTTTTAGGCAATTATAAGAACGAACAGAAAGATCAAGTTCTTCAATTGTCATTTCTAGAACTTTTTCTTTTTGATCTTCTTCCTTTTCGACCATAATCTCAGCATTTTGCGCTTCGTCAGTTAAACCAACAAAGATGTTTAAATGCTCTGTTAAGATTTTGGCACCTAAAGAGATAGCTTCTTTTGGCCCGATGCTTCCATCCGTCCATACATCAAGCGTAAGCTTATCATAATTTGCCACTTGTCCAACACGTGTCTTTTCCACTTGGTAAGTCACACGTGATACTGGAGTATAAATAGAATCAATAGGAATTACACCTATTGGTTGATCCTCGCTCTTATTTGCATCAGCCGGTGTATACCCACGGCCACGCTTTGCAGTTAAACGCACGCGGAAATGCGCATCCTTTGCTAACGTTGCAATGTATAAATCTGGATTTAAGATTTCAACATCACTATCGTGAGTAATATCAGCAGCTGTGACAATACCTTCGCCCTGTACATCGATTTCGAGAGTCTTCTCTTCTTCAGAGTAGATTTTGAGAGCTAACTTTTTCAAGTTTAAGATGATCGTTGTAACGTCTTCTACTACACCCTCAACTGTCGAAAATTCGTGTAATACGCCATCGATTTGGATGGCAGTAACAGCAGCACCAGGGAGTGAGGATAAAAGGATACGACGTAAGG
>NZ_JQKQ01000054.1:0-12518 GCF_000746135.1 Bacillus sp. UNC322MFChir4.1 | reverse complement strand
GCTATCAGTATACGTCTTATGCATACAACAAGCGATTAGAAGCATATGGCATAAAAGGCAGCCACTCTCGCAAAGGAAACTGCCTAGATAACGCCTGTGTAGAATCCTTCTTTTCGCACCTCAAGACAGAGAAGTTGTATCTACACCAGTGTAAATCAGAAAGTGAGTTAAGACAAGCCGTCGAAGATTATATTTACTATTATAATTATCAACGATTTCAATCTAAACTCAATCAGCGTGCGCCGATTGAGTTTAGACACGCACTAGCTGCATAGCTTTTTTATATTGTCTACTTGACAGGGATAAGACCAGTTAACTATAAGTAAAAAAGAAAAAGACCGACTTCTATCGGTCTTTTCAAATATTCTTATATTGTTGGTCTCTTCTAAGACCTAGATTTTCTAGGACCTACAATTAATTTGATTGCTGTTCTTTCTTGATTATCGATTGAAATCTCTTGAAACGCTGGAATAAGAACCAAATCAATACCACTAGGAGCTACGAATCCTCTTGCAATAGCAATGGCTTTAATTGCTTGATTTAAAGCGCCAGCTCCAATCACTTGAATTTCTGCATTACCGCTTTCTCTTAATACGCCTGCAATTGCGCCTGCAACTGAATTGGGATTTGATTTTGATGATACTTTTAATATATTTTCCATGTAATTTGCTCCCTCTGTTATTTAATCATCTTTTTGGTTACTGACTGGAATGTACCTTTAACTAATATTCATATCCAAAGCAAACAATACTATTGAATGTATTTATTCGATACTTTTTATGTTGTACCTGCTCATCTACATAAATAAAAAGCGAATTACTAAATCTTAAACTTAGTCATCGCTCTATCCATTGCGTCTTGGTTTACTCCTATATATCTAAGCGTTACCCGTTCTGATGAGTGATTAAATATTTCCATTAACAACGCTATATTCTTTGTCTGCATGTACATATGGTATCCGAATGTCTTACGTAATGTATGTGTACCAATCTCATCTAAACCAAACTCTGCTGCCGTTGCTCGAAGTATCTTATATGCCATGCTCCTACCTATTGGCCTGTTACTACCTTGTCGGCTTTTAATTAGGTATTCTTGGTCTTCTCTTTCATCAATGAACCATTTCAACTCTCTTCTCAATGCTGCAGTAATTTGAATACGCTTCTGCTTACCTGTTTTCATTTCACGCATTGAAATGTGGCTCCCTTTTAAGTCACCAACCTTTAGCTTCAAGATATCACTAATACGTAAGCCTGTATTGATTCCCATTACAAACAGAATATAATTACGTTCGCTCTTTTCTTTAAGATATTCTTTTATTTGTTGTATTTGCTCTGGATCACGTATTGGTTGGACAAAATTCATTGGTCATCCCTCCCATGATGCTCTTCTATCTCATATACTTCTAATCTAAGAGCAAAGGCGAGCTTATAAAAAGCATTAGATTTATTACGTCTATATGTACGTTCACTCATGCCAATCTCGTTATAAACCATGTAATCAAATACTTCTTCATCTTCCAAATAGCGCTTTACAATTATGTCTCTTTGATTCTTACTAAAACGACTTAATGCTTTATCAATTTGAAAAGACAAACGCTGTAATCTTACTTCTCTCTCACTTAGTTTCACATTAGATAAAGCAACATCTTCAGCTGGTTTTCCCACTATGTTTGTTGGGCCGTGATATCTAACTTCACCGGAAGCTGTAACCTTCATCTCATTTCTAATCATCCCGAACTGTCTATAAATACGAACATTTCCAAGAACTTCTTCTAATCGCACTTGTGTTGCTTTACGATCAATTTTTGGTAAGAATGTTAATTGCGTCATATATAAAACACTCCTTGTCTATTTTAATAAACACAAAAAGCGGACACCAAACTACAGAACAATATTACTAATGCTCTTTATAGTTTGATGTCCGCTGGTTCTTCCAGTAGGACAAAATATTTAATTGTATCTATTGTACCATTTTTCTTAATCTATCTTTCTACTCAAAGGATTATTTTGTTCAGTTTTTCAGTAGTTCTTGATCTTCATAGATGTTACCAATAACTTCTATCGCATGATTACATGTAAAGCATTTTACATAATCTCGTTCCCTGTAATATCCACGCAACCCTTCCCTAACATATAAAAGCTCTTGGAATACAACTTCAAAACAACCATATACAAACTGAACTTCAGCTAGACAATGAAACCCTCTTGAATTTGTAAGTCTTACAATATCCCCTTCAAAAATCTTCTTTCCATTTTTATCTTTCAATCCGGTATATTGCATAATCTTATATTCAGCATGATGACCTCTCGCTATGCCATCGACAATTTCATGGATCCCTTCTTCTTCAAAGAAGTATAAATCGTCAATAATGTACATTTCTTTCCGTTTAATATCCCATGCTCTAAACTCAACTGTTTTCATTCCTCATCCCTCCGCATAATATTTCACCATCTGCGTATACTATAACTGGCTACTCATAGCTGTACTCCATTTGTAGTTTTATTTTCCTCTCCCTCGAGGAGGAGCAGTTAGCTTTTGCTATCTGCTTTTTTTCGTATAATATTTCACCAGCAATACATACTATAGATAAGCTGTTAAACAGCTTAGTCCAATTTTTCTTTCTCTTAACCCTTTTTAGGGAGCAGTTAGTTTTTACTGGCTGCTCTTTTATTGGAAACATTTACTTGATGTTATTAATTTAATATCACGTTATTATAATAACTGTTCAAATAAATCGAACTGTTATACCCATTACCCTAGGAGACTAGGGTCTTAATTTATACAAAATGAAATTTTTATCATAAAACAAACCTTGAATGTTTATGTCACTTTTAGACATCCTAAAAATAGGAGGTGATATAATATGAATAACTCTAAAAAAGAAAAAAATGATGTGACAAATAATAGTGTGCTTGGTCTTGATTTAGATGAACAGGCTATGAACGGATTATACGGAATGCCTGAAACTGATATCGAGGACAAAGATCACCGTAAAAAAAGTAATTCACAAAATATCTAATACATATCAGATATCACATAAAGGCTCCCCCTTAAGTCCATTCTCTAATGGTGAGCGGTTAGCTTTTGCTAGCTGCTCTTTACTCTACTGACCACTTTTTCATATCCATTCTCCTTATAGAATATTTATTAATTCCTTATAACCTTATTTATCAACAACCAACACATGGAATAAAATTACCATTTTTGGTAATATGAAGGTAACCCTAACGTTTTATATATTTTTTTATAGGGCCTGTAGCGCACCTCAGGCCCTATTTTTTTACAAAGTAGCGTTCTTGTTTAGTTTTCTTCCGCTCTAGCAATAGCGATAATATTGTCTGTATTCACTGCCAAAGGATTGTATAAACCGTTTGATTGCTCAAAGAGCATAATGAATTTATCTTCGTTCAAGAGATCCATTATTGAAGCAAAACTTTCTTGGCTGTACATTGCAATTAATTTATTAGGAACCTTAAGCGTTACATGTAATTTACGATAATTACTCAACTACCCCACTCCTTTTCAAATACCGATCTTGTTTGCTTAATTGATATTATTACGCTCTTTCATCTGTTCAATTAGATAATTGATTTTAAGTAATAATGCCTGTTCACTTTTAAAATCATCTTCTGTAACGTCATCACGTTCCATGTATTTCAATATTGCATGTTTCATTGCGTGTAATTGCTTATACGAGAACTTTGCTAATATTCCACTCATTTCAATCTCCTTTCCTATTTAGACTTCATATTCTTAATGACTTCTTTCACATGCTGCACTAACTGCTCACGATCCATCTTTGTATAACCTTTTATCTTATTGTGTTTACAAACATATTTAAGGTCTTTCATAGTCCACTCTTCTACTGGCGGAATATTAATAACAATTGTTTCTTCACTCATTCTTGTTCCCTCCAAAATAACTATTTTGTTAAAAATTAATATGATAATTCTGGTCTTTCTCCCGGTTGAATGAATCATTGTCATATGTTTCATCAAGAATTATCTGTGTACGATTCTGATTCAGCTTCATTTGCTAATTGCAGGGCTTTTGTTCGAAGTTTTCCTGCCCTGTCATAATCTCCTTTTAAAGAAGCTTTCTTTGATCTCGTCTCCCAAAGACCTGCTCTATTTAACAATTTTTCTACTTTTCGGCTCACAGTCACATTCACCTACTTCTCTACAAAATTCAAAATTGGTATTAAAGTAACTGTGTCTTTCGCTCATCAACACGAGTCACTTTTCCATTTTTATATACAAATGATTGTTCACCATGTCCGCTGTTTGGTGGATCTATCTCATGAATCTGTCCATCTTTCACAACATAAATCTTGTTTTCTTTTAAATCTATTTCAGCTGTCATTTCTGCAATATTTTCTTGAATAATTGCCAACGAAATCACTCCCATTTATGCTATAATTACTTTGTCGAATAATTATGTCGGGAGCAATCTCGGCTTTTTTTATTTTGTGTAATCTCATAAATATTTCACAACATCTTCTGGGATAAATGTTTGTTCCACTGACAAGTAAAGTCGAATTGGAATCGCTTGTTTAGTATCCCTCGCTTGCTTACATAGTTCTTCAGCTTTTTCCCAATCAAACCGCTGATCTTCCGCACGTTTATATCGCCAAATTCCAATTGTATACTCCTCAAAAAGTTCGTACTTTTCGTCATATGCGGTTGTTTGTTTTAACTCATCAACTGCTTTAGCTCTACGTGGAACTTGAACAATTACATCTGCATAACGCACTTGAGAGCTTGAATATTGAACTTTGGCTCTCTTAATATTAAATTCGGATACTGGTTCGACATCAAAGATTGTTAACTGTTTTGACATGTGCCTCACCCTTTTCTCTTCTCATCATCACAACATAGCAAGTATCTGCATTAGCTTGTCCAAAACTATAATTAGTTGTACTGATTTTTCCATTCGTTCGCTTATGAATAAACTTTTTCTGCCGCTGCGCTAATGATCTAATTGGATGAACGCATGAATATCCGCGCTTTTCTAATTCTTGTACAGCTTTAAGAATATCTTTGAACTTTTTACGTTTAATATGAACAGTGTCACCGTTACGCCAGTTTTTCGTTAGAATCATTTTTCTTATCCTCCAGTAACTTCAAACTTGTTCCTAAAATTCCCTCAAGCTGTGTCAATGTTAATTGATCTAGTGTTCTTCCATCTGACAGTTCAGCTAAACCTAAACTTAATAGTTTACGAATAATAAGTAATCTTCTCCGTTCAACTTCTTGTCGTAGCAACATCATCTCGCCTCCTGTTGCGGCCGTTCACTATATCTGCGCTCTAAATCTACAAATTTACTAAACTCTTTAATGAAGGCTAATCCTATAATTCCTACTGGACCATTTCTCTGCTTTGCAATAATGATTTCAATCACATTTTTATTTTCAGATTCCCTATCGTAATAATCATCCCTATACAAAAATGTAATAATATCTGCATCTTGCTCAAGTTGTCCTGTCTCGCGTAAGTCTGATGGCATCGGTCGTTTGTCTTGCCTACTCTCTACTGCACGACTGAGCTGTGATAAAGCAACTACACATACTCCTAACTTTCGGGCCATTAATTTTAACTTGCGACTAATTTCACTTAACTCCTGCATTCGATTACCTTTATGCTTTGGATCACCTGTAATCAGTTGCAAATAATCAATCATAACTAATACTTTCTTCCCTGGATGTTTACGTTTAAGCTTTCTGGTTTTGCTGTAGATTTCTTGCATAGTCATACCAGCATCATCATAAATTTCAAGCGGTAATTTATTAATAATTCCCATAGCGTTAGAAGCCTTGTTCCAATCATCTAAGTTGAATGATTTCTTTGGATTCTTCATTTTCATAGCGTCTACATTACCTACACTTGAAACCATTCGTTTTAGTAATTGCTTACTACTCATTTCAAGGGAGAATATCGCTACTGCTGCATCAGATTCGGCTGCATGATATGAGATATTCAGTGCAAATGCTGTTTTCCCCATCGATGGACGCGCTCCAACAATAATTAAATCACCTTCGTGATATCCAGAAGTCATATTGTTTAACTTGGTATATCCAGTGTTAATACCTGTTAAATCACCGACATCCAATTGCATTTCTTTGTAAAGATCTACAAGCGTTTCTTTTAGGTCAAACTCATCTGAATAACCCGTCTCCTCAATCGCCGTCAACTGATCTACAGTATTACTAATTGCACTAATACCTTTTTCGCTTTGAATACGCTTGTACAAATCCCCTGCCACTTCTTGAGCATGACGCATTTTCCAAGATTCAATAATTAAACCTTCGTGATATGAAAAATTCTTTGTAGTAGGTACTGAGTCAACTAGATTCGCCAAAAAATCAATCCCACCAATTTGTTGTATAAAGGATTTATCAAATTTTGCAATGAGCGATACCATGTCAATCGGATGCTCCTCACTATCCAGCTCACGCATAGCTTTAAAAATCACTTGGTGCGTTGGTAGTGAAAATTGTTTTTCTCTCAACTGGCAATCCTTAATTAAATCGCCCTCTAAAAGGATGCTCCCTAAAACACTTTGCTCAGCTTCTATATTGCGGATGATTTCGTTACTCATTGCATCCACCCGTTGTTGTTATTCAAGAATGCTTGAAGTTCTTCTTCAGTAGGCACATTTTGTTGCCAAGACTGTTGTTGCTGCAATACTTGCTTAGTGGATTCAGATAAACCTTTTTGTGGGTAAGTTGGTTGTTGCTTCACCTGTGCTATTTTCTTAGCGCGAAATTCTTTATCGGCCGCCTCAACATCAGCTGCTGTCTTAAGGCCTTTAAGGTGCCAATCTCGTAAAATTGTATTTACGTAAGACATGTTTCTAGTATTCTTCTCTAAAGCAATTTCCATGGCTTTAACAACAAGCTCTGCATTTAGGTAATCTACCCAAGCATGAATACCTTCTGCGATAAAAGGTGTAATGAATCCAAAATTTTGTTCGTAAAAAGAAATCGGATTAACTTCAACAACTTCTTCCGCGCTCGCGCGTTCTTCTTGTTGTTGTTCTTCTTGTTGTTGTTCTTCTTTTTCTTCTTGCCCACCTGTCGTTGACGTATCGTCGGACGTATCGTTAGCAACAAGAAATTCTTCGAAAATGGAACGAATTTTATCGTTTTTAACTTTTTGTGCAATTAAACCGACCAGACTAACATCTGATACTCCATCTAATTCTTTACGGATACAATCCTCAATCGGTTTACCACCTCTATTAAGGTTGTATTTTCCCCAGTTGATAATCGCTAATTCTCGTGATTCTGGATTATACTTAACTAATTTATGATGCTTTTCAAAACGATCTAAGAGTGAATTAATACTTTCCATGGAATATCCTAAATCAAAATCCATTTACTTTTTCGTAATTTGGTATACGCCAATTTGTGTAGTACGTGGATTTGTAAGAAGATACAGATTAAACAACTTATCTTCTGGAGTCATTTCCTCAATAACTTTTGCATCCTGCCAAAATGAAACTTGTACTTGTCTATAAACTGCCATGTTATTCATCCTCCCGTTTACATATCGCAAATCCATCTTCTATACGTAATAAGCGATAATTCTTATATCCTTTTGCAAGATACTGCTGCACTAAATGAATGAGGTGTTGTTTTGATGCTGATTGCTGAAATATCGTAGGATTCAGCACACTCTATGTATTTTCTTGTCTAAAAGCATGCAACACCCTCCATTGTTATTCAGCGCTTAATTTGGTATAATTAACCTAACTTAATTTTAAAAAGCACAAAATCTATCGCTCTGCAAAGCGGTAGATTTTGTATTTTTATGCTTCAAGATAAACGAAGCCTCAATAATTCTGATTCGAATTGCTATTAACTTCTTATTAAGCTTTAACTCTTTAACTTTACTTGACTCTCCAAAAATTGTAGCTAGCTTTATCTCTCCTCTTAATTCTGCTTCAAAACGAATTAACTTCTTGTAATCATCTAATCTAGGGTTTCCATAATCTACTGTCATTTACTATTTCTCCTTTACATTTGATTTTTCTATACAGATTACTTAATCAACTGTCTGTATACCGTCTCGCCCTTAAGGACATCTTCCAGTATTTAAAGACATCCTTCATTGAAAAATCATATTGGTCACATAAAACAGCTACCAAGTTTGTCATTGATGCTGCCGCATCTAAAATTTCATGCATAACCTTTTTCATTTCTTGTTTTTCATTTTCTGATAATGCTTGTGGTGGCTTAAACCAACAAACTGTTTCTAGTTGTTCAAGTGCTTCCGCTGTTTCTTTTTGGACCATATATTTCATGCTTGTAGGATGATGATCAACAAATTCCCCGTTGAAAAAGGGAATACTAACCGCTCCAGCTGCTTCTTGCCAAATGTGAAAGAAAAATTGCGGATCATCCAGTGCTTCTGAAATATGTTTGTGTAAATCCTTTGGCAAATGACGACTATTTGTTTCGTACTTTGCTAATGACTCACGACTTGCAGGAATATCTAAGGAGAGTTTTTCTTGAGTGTGACCTTGTCGTTTACGAGCCATGGCAATTTCTTTTCCTATGGCCATTTCTATACCCCCATTCGTACCTAAACGATTATTTATTTGTGACAAGTAAATATGATAATTTTTTCTTTAGATAACTTGTTTGTTATAAAACTCGGTATTCTCTTCTATCCAAGAAGTATGTTTTTCAATCCATTGGAAGAAAAGATGCGTTGGGATTAATACCCCTGCTTCACGGAATACAGGAAAATCAGAACGGTTTAACAACTCGGAAGCTTTTGTGCGTTTGATGTGAAGGAGCTCCATTAATTCCGTTACGGTAAGAAATGGTGGCAATTCATTTTTCTTTTGTAAATGTACCGTTGCCCTCTCCACTTCTTCACGAATGATTTGGCGAAAACTATCTACATCGAAGCTGAACATGTGGATCACCACCTTAGGCTAGTTTTTTAGCGTTCTTTGCCATTTTGGCAACATTCTCTTCAAAAAAGGTCAGCTATGGGTACATCAAAGATATCAGCAACCATTGCTAAAGTTTCAGCAGAAAATTTATTACGACCTGTTTCTAAATAATAATATCCATTAATTGTTTTATAACCAAGACACTTAGACATCTCTTCAACTGAAAACTCTAACTTTTTTCTAATGCGTTTAATTTTGTTTAAATCAACCTTCTTAACTGTTTGTAACATTTTGCACCTCCTCGTTTTGCCAAATTGGTAACTTATGACCTTATAATATATTACCATTTCGGCAAAGTTAATAACAAAATATCCTTTTCGGTAAGTTTATTTTAGCTTATTTACCGATATGGTAAAATATTAAATATAAAAGAATGAAGGGGAAAATTATGAGCACATTAGCTAAGCGAATGCGTCACGTGCGCGAAATAAGAGGATATTCTCAGACTAAAGCTGCACAAGCTTTGAATGTTTCAAATGTGCAATTATCCCGCTACGAATCAGGTGAAAGAAAACCTGATCCAGATTTTATTAAACATGCTGCTGCTTTTTATGAGGTTTCTACTGATTACCTTCTAGGGATAATTGACACATATACACATGAAAATGACACAGAAATAGACAAAGCCCTCAATGATCCTGAACTCGGATTATGGTTCAAAGACATCAAAGATGCTTCTCCAGAGAAACAAGAAGAACTTCGCCAGTTTTGGGAGTTTATCAAGGTGAAAGAAAAAAATCGTAAGCCTGGAGATGAACAAAAATAAAACACGCTCTTATTGCGTGTTTTTATTTATTCTACAGCTGTATAAAAATTACACAGTTACATAATTTTTCAGATTAGGAGTACTAGTAAATGAACACTTTTTTCGCAATTTTATTCGTATTAGGAATTATATCCACTTTAATTTTATTAATTACCTCATTTGTGTTTCGTTTTAAAAAGAAACACAACACTAAGAAATTTTTCAAATTTACCGGCATAGCATTTATTGTCTCCATTATTTCTTTTGCGGGATTTGGGATGTCTATGACACCTGAAGACAAACAAAAAGATGAAGAAAAGAAATTAGAAGAACAGAAAAATCAAGATGAGAAACAAAAACAAGAAGAGGACAAAAAACTTGCAGAACAAAAGAAGCAAGAAGAATTTTCAAACTATGCTCAAAACATTAAAGGTGGAGCATTTATTAAAGACATAAAGCTAACTAATAATGAAGCTGAAATTACATATTATGACTCTTATTCATCTTTTAAATCTCAAAAGCCAGACTCCAACGTGAATGAAGGTACATATAAACAATATTTCGCAACTGGAGACGCTATTGAAAAAATGTTTGTAAGTGAACCAGCTAGGTTACTAAGACAATTCCCTGACGTAAATGGAGTTAAAATGACTCTCCCATTCGACGGGAAAACATACAGCATAAACTTAGATAGAAAATCATTAAATAAATACATCGGATTAAAGATTGAGAGTTTAAAATCAGAAGATCAATCTTGGCAGAAGAAATTCCTTAATCCGTATGTATACGATAAAGCTAAACGTGCGGAATATTTCAAGAAGTTTGTTACTGTTCAATAATACTGAAATTCGCCATAATTACAAAAATTCGTAACAAGTGATTTAAATTCTTCCAAACTAAAAGTAATATTGAGTTTTTTCGTCAAAATGATATATTTTCAATTCGAATCACCGCTTAACAAGATTATAACATCATATAACTAAATAACTTAATGTAAATTGTTTTCTAACACAAAATCAAATATATACCAAAAGCCCCCTTCACGGGCTTTTCTTTTTGCGTTAAAACAGGAACAAACGTTCTCATTTTACAATAATGGAGTGAAATAACATGTACAAATCACAGCCCTACTACACGACACAACTTGAAGACTATACGAAAAACTTGTACCAATCACTCTCTATCTTTGTTCCAGAACAAGTGGATATAATGAAGATTGCACAAAAGCTAAACATTTGGCTTTATTTCGCTCCGATAGAAAGTTGCGCAATAGAGCGTAATGGTCTAGCAAGCATCGTATTAGATAACCGAAAGTCTCCACAAGAACAATTCGAAGATTTTGGTCATGAGATTGCACACCTTCTCTTTCATGCTGGTAATCAATTAAATATGTCAAAGATGTTCTTGGATTATCAAGAAGCAAAGGCACAGAATTTCGCTATGCACTTTTGTATTCCGACTTTTATGTTACAAAGATTATCTCTTCCATCTACACGATCAGAAGCAATCTATTTACTTTCTATTACGTTTAATGTTACGGCAGAACTCGCTAACAAGCGTTTAATTCATTATGAAGGGCAAATACTTGCTAGTCGTATACAAGAATTTTTACGGGTACATTACGCTGTTTAAGTAATTATTAGGAGGTCTTAGTCCAATGAAAGGATATTTTAGAAAACGCGGTGACAAGTGGTCTTTTACAGTTGATATTGGAATAGATCCAGAGACAGGTAAACGAAAACAGAAAACAAAATCCGGATTCAAAACTAAAAAGGAAGCACAAACAGCTGCTGCTGCACTTATTACCCAATTAGAACGTGGTGAGTATTTTGAAGAAAAGAAAATAACGATTAAGAGTTTTATAGAAGATTGGCTAGAAAACGTAGCTAGACATAATATTAAACCATCTACTTTTGGTGGGTATAAAGGAACCATACATAAAAGAATTATCCCTGCATTAGGTCACTATAAACTTACTGACTTGAAGCCGCCAGCTATAAATAAATTTTATAATCACCTCTTGAAAGACGAAAACTTATCTGAAGAGTATGTGGAGTATATCCATTCTATACTTAAAACAGCTTTTAATACTGCCGTGGAATGGGAATATATTCGAACCAATATATTTCATAAAGTGAAAAAGCCTCGAAGAAAGAAAAAAGAAATGCAAACGTGGAGCTTTGAAGAAGCACGTTGTTTCTTAGAAACTATAAAAGACGGTAAAAGACATTATTACATGTTGTACCTTCTTGCTATTTATACCGGAATGCGTCGCGGAGAAATTTTAGGATTGCGTTGGTCCGATATTAATTTTGAAGCTGGAAAATTAAGCATTCAAAGAACACTCTACTATACAAAAGAGCAAGGTATCATTATTCAGTCCACTAAAAATAATCACTCAGCACGTACAGTTTCTATCTCTGATTTTGTTATGAGTGAATTAAAACAACATCGGATATGGCAAATAGAGAGAAAATTACAATTTGGTGTACCTTATTCAGAAGATGGTTATATTATAGCAAACGAAAAAGGTGGTCCACTGAATCCAAACTATGTGTACAATCACTTTTCTAAAGCGATAAAAAAAGCCAATGTGAAAAAAATCCGTTTTCATGATTTGCGTCATACACATGCATCACTTATGTTACTTCTTGGAGAACATCCGAAGATTGTATCAGAACGATTAGGACATTCATCTATCGAAATGGCAATGAACACATATTCTCACGTGACTTTCGACATGCAAAAGGAATCATCAGATCGGTTTGAAAAAGCTTTTCAGCAAACAAATTGATACAATGTGGTCAA
>NZ_JQKQ01000053.1:0-14303 GCF_000746135.1 Bacillus sp. UNC322MFChir4.1 | reverse complement strand
TTGATAGCTTGAACTGTTTTCTAATTCATCACTTACAGGTGGTGTTAATCCAAAAACGTTTTCGACAATTGCAATGTCAAAACCTTGAGAAAATCCGGGAATACCTTGTAGAAATTCCAAAGCAGCGGTACCTGTTTTTTGATACCATGGTATATTGGCTTCTTGTTCTTCTAAGGCCATTTCTTCTTCAATTTCTTTTTCAATTTCAGCTTCACGAGCTTTATCTTCTGCAATTTTTTGAATAGGCCCTGTCCACTCCATATTTAACCCTTGCGTACTAAATGTGCCTGATGCGGGGCTAAAACCTTTTCCGCTTTGAACTTCCGCAAGCCCTTTCGCGATGCTCGCAGCTAGTTGGATTGCTGTATCATAATTACTACTAGAAGTAGAATTGAATTCACGCAGATGGTTTAGCTTTTCTTGCAGCTTTCGTTTCATCAAATCAAAAATACCCATCATAGCTTGCATGCCAGGAAGAGTATTACTAATTACTTCAATACCTGCCTTTGTTTGGTCAATTGTTCGCATTTGTTCTAGTATTTCTTGTTCGATGACATCAATTGAAGCTACTCGTGATTGGAAATCGTTTGGGAAGGCATTATTTTGACGAATCAATTCTTCGCACAAGTAAATGATTCCTTGCGCTAAAGGGCGGAAGGTTTGTGCAAAGTAGGCTTTTGCACTGTCATACGTTTGTCCTTTCAAAACTGCATCAAATACAAAAGTGTCAATCGAATTGATGACTTGTTCCATGCCTTGAATGGTAGCATTGCACATAGCATTCATACTTTGTGTTTGAGATTGTACTTCTCCTAGATACATGTTTAGGCTCATGACCTCACCTCCAGTGCTAATTTTTGGCGTTGGTGGTGAAGATCATTTTCTAGGTTACTTAAGTTTTTTTTCTCCTTTAGCAACGTTTCTTTTTGATCTTCCAATTCGTTGGTAAGCTTTCGTTCAATTTGCCCAGCATCTTGACGTAAATTATGAAAAAATTGTCCTAGTTCTCTATCATTATGCCAAGTTTCTAATATACGGTCAAACAAGCGATAGCTTCGCCCTTTCCACTGATAAAAATCTGCTTCCGCTTGTTCTTGCTTTTGAATCGCGCGTTGATTTTGATATTGTTCTTCAGACAGACTTCTTAATTTTTCGTTCAGTTGACTCATTTGTTTTTGGATATCTTGACTCATTTTTTCACTCCTACTTTTCTATGTTCGTGTAGGTTGCTATATCACTTGAAAATTCTTTGAAGTTCGTTATCCATACGCTCAAAGTCCTGGGCCACAGAATGAATGTTGTTAACAGCTTGTTGAAAGGCGCTATAAAATTGTTTTGTTAATTCTAAAGCTTGTTGATTTGCTGTGCCGTTTGAAAATTACTTTGAAATTGTCCCATCGCTTGAATCCTTTCTACACTTAATAAAACATGAAAATTATACCATATTAGTATATATTTTTATATTGATAGAAATAGAGTATCTTTATTTTGAAGATGTTTTTTAAGTCCGAAAGTCAATTTAATTATAAAAATAGTGCATCATTAACTTTTAATATTAATGGAAAACTTATACTGAATTTACACTTCGTTAATATTCTGTTGTTAAAATTTTACACATAATAACAATAAAGGGGATGATTTTAGTGGAATTGACAATAATAGATGAACAAAAGATAACAGCGTATTTAATACAAGTATCTCAGCAAGATAAAAATTTCTTGTTTCACATTCGGGAAATTGATGATAGATATTAATATTATTGATGAAAACAATAATTTTTTAACTCCCGTTCCTGTTGGATTATTTCTTAGTAAACTTTATAGTGAGAAAGATAAAATAAATTTTAAAAGAGAGTATAGAAATATGTCGGGATTGGTATTATTAGAACCAGTGACACGTGAGGATTCAATTTATGTAAGAGAAATGACAAGAGAAGAGGCAGTTGCATTTAGATACTTAGAAGGTACTTTTCATAGAAATTTAATAAATAAAGTAAAAAGTCCTCTCATATGATAACGGGTTCACTTGTGAGGTGCAAACAATTAAAACACAATGGAAACCACATTAGAATTCTCAGATGAATTCTAATGTGGTTTTTTTGTTATAATATCAATGTTTATGGATATTTTTTCAAAATTCACATAAATAATCACCGATATGGAAATAATTATTGGAGGGTATGTGAATTGATATGTGAATTAAAAGGGAGGTTATCCATCCTTGAAAGACCATTGGTAACGGCAAGAGGTGGCGGGAAGAGTTATATCTATACAAACTTTAATCCTAAATATACTCAAATGGCTGTTACCATTCTTCGCACCTACTATAATTTTTGCTTAACAATAAAGACACAAGGAAAAGAAAAATAAACTCCCGCTCAACAACTTGGGGTTACAAATAAACAATTTACATTGAATGATATTTTATATTTCAAATGAAATCACTCCTGAAAAAGGGGTGGTTTTTTATAAGGACTATTGGGTTTTTATGTTAATATTAGAAGGAACACACAATAACTGTTTTTTTATAAAAAGGGGGAGGCATTGTGAAAGTAAAGACGCTTTTTGCAGTATTTTTACTATGCCTATTTGTTATAAGCGGTTGTGAATCATCAAAGGTTCGAAAAACTCAAGATACATTTAAAATCACCCTGCCTGAAGACATTCCAAGCTTTGTAAAGGAGAAGGACTTCGAAAAGATTGATTGGGATAGAACGGTTACTGTTTTTGATACGGGTACGAGAAATGAGATGGTGGGCAATAAAAATAAAATTGGATTTATTGGTCCTGATTTGAATTCTAATGGAGAACCAGATTTTAAAGCCAATGAAATTCAAAAATGGTTATGGCATTTTTGGGGAGTGGATAAAGGCGAACTGACAATTGTTGGTTATAATGCAGATACTTTAAAGATAACTCCAATTTTAGGTGATGGTTGGTCGAGGAAGAATGGGATAGGTGGTGGCAAGATTTCAGGTGCTGATTCAAGTATGCCGTCACACATTACTTTCCCAGAAGCAGGAAAATGGGCACTTTTGGTTTATATTGATGGTAAGTTATTTGATACATTAGTTTTGGATATTAACGGTAAATAAAAGCAGGCTTGGAGAGACTTCTCCAAGCCTGTTTTTGATGTGAATTATATTGAGAATTCATCGGTGAACATTCTTCTATTTCGCTTGAGATTTGTAATGTGTTTTTATATTTTGCACCTCACAAGTGAACCCGTTACTCATATGAGAAGGTTTTTTATTTATTTGGATGGCATGTTATTCGTACTGATCCTCACATAATACTGATATAAAGGTTTTTTCTTTGGTCCGGTTGACCACATTTTGACCACGAATCATATAAAAACACGCGAAAAAATATGAAAAATATTTTCATGATAAAGTAGCCTATTGAAAGAAAAAAGCACCAGAATCCTTCTGTATCAAGGTCTTTTGGCACTTTCATAGTTTGTATGTTTTACGAAACGAACAAGTTTAAAACTGTTCATTTTTCTCCCAAGATTCAACGATATAATGAGCAACTGTTGGATTGTAACCTTTTCCAATTAAGTACGTAATTGCCGCAATTTCCGTCATAGCGTGTGATACGGATGTATATTTTGCTTCTTTTACCCCGTATTCTACCCAAGGTTTAACGAGGTTTAATACGGGGTGTTTTAAGTGTTGAAATTGTGCAGCATATTGCTGGATTTGTTGTTCAGTTGGTTCAGTTGGTATTGTTGGGCTGGCTTGTGGGAAGCGTGGATCATAATGATACTGGTATTGTGGTTGTGGTTCAGGATATGGTTGATAATAGGGTTGTTGCGAGTTGTAAAACATTATTTTTCCTCCTTCATGACATAAGTACAACATATAATATGGGCGGACAAGAAAATATGTGATGAAAAAATGAGGGCGTGTTACAATAGTGAATTGGGTGAAGATATTATGAATAAACAAGAACAAATTGAAAAAACGATTACATTTGTTAAAAACATATTGGAAAAAGATGCAAGTGGTCACGATTGGTACCATATTGAACGCGTACATAAATTAGCGATTGCATTGTTTGAAAAAGAAGGTGGGAATCGCTTCGTTATTGAAATGGCAGCGTTACTTCACGACGTTGCAGATGAGAAGTTAAATGAAAGTGAAGAAGCAGGTATGAAGAAAGTGACAGACTGGCTGGAGCACTTAGGTGTTAGCCAAGAAGATGCACGGCATATTGTTCATATTATTGCTAATATGTCTTATAAGGGTGGACACGGCGGAACTGTTGCGACGTTAGAAGGAGAAATTGTTCAAGATGCAGACCGACTTGATGCACTTGGAGCAATTGGGATTGCACGAACATTTGCTTATGGAGGTGCAAAGGGACGTTTACTGTATGACCCAAACATTCCACCGCGTGAAACGATGACGAAGGAAGAATATCGAAAAAGCGATGAACCATCACTAAATCATTTTTATGAAAAATTGTTGAAGTTAAAAGATTTAATGAATACAGATGCAGCGAAGGAAGAGGCAACAGAGCGTCATCGCTATATGGAGCAATTTATTGATCAATTTATGAAAGAGTGGAATGCACAAATATGAGAATGTTAACAGTTGAAAATGTATCGAAATCATATGGAGATAAACCATTATTTAATGGCCTATCTTTTAGTATTGCCGAAGGACAACGCGCTGGTATTATCGGTGTAAATGGAACAGGGAAGTCAACGCTATTAAAAATTATTGCGGGTGTAGAAATTCCAGATACAGGGGAAATGACGCATACACGTGGGTATACGATTAGTTATTTATCACAGCAACCAGATTTTAAAGGAAATTTAACTGTACTAGAGCAAGTGTTTCATGGTGATACACCGTTAATTCGTCTTCTTCGTGAGTATGAGCAAACATTATTGAACTTAGAAAAAAATCCAACAAGTGAAAAAGCGCAGGAGTCATTATTTGCAGTTCAGCAGCGTATGGATGCAATGAATGCTTGGGAAGCGAATGCAAATGCAAAATCATTGTTAACAAAGCTCGGTATTACTGATTTCTCAGCGGAAGTTGGGAATTTATCGGGCGGACAGAAAAAACGTATTGCGATGGCGCAATGTTTTATTCAAACACCAGATTTATTAATTTTAGACGAGCCGACGAACCATCTTGATCATGAAACGGTAGAATGGCTAGAAGAATATTTATCACGTTATACAGGAGCCGTTTTACTTGTTACGCATGATCGTTATTTTCTAGATCGTGTAACGAACCGTATTTTTGAATTAGAAAATGGCAAGTTATATAGCTATGAAGGAAATTACGGTGCTTTTTTAGAAGCGAAAGCACTTCGAGAAGAACAAGAAATAGCGCAGGAAGCAAAGCGTCAAAACTTATATCGCCGTGAGCTTGCTTGGATTCGCCGCGGTGCGAAGGCACGCTCTACGAAGCAAAAGGCACGTATTCAGCGCTTTGAAGAATTGCAAAAGCAAGAAGGGCCAAGTGCAAAACAAAACGTTGATATTGCACTTGGAGGTAGCCGACTTGGAAAGAAAGTATTGGAATTAAAAGATGTGACAAAAACATTTGGTGATAAAACGGTTCTTCATCATTTCCAATATATAGTGAAACCAGGGGATCGTATCGGTATTATCGGTGCGAATGGCAGCGGGAAATCTTCTCTATTAAACATGCTTGCTGGTAAAATCACACCGGACAGCGGTGAGATTGAAGTTGGGCAAACGGTAAAAATCGCATACTATACGCAAGAAAATGAAGATATGAATTTAAATCAGCGGATGATTGAGTATATTAAAGAAGCAGCTGAAGTGATTCATACGACAGATGGAAAAACGATCAGTGCCTCGCAAATGTTAGAACGTTTCTTATTCGAACCGCACACACATGGTACACCGCTTAGCAAATTATCAGGTGGTGAAAAAAGAAGATTATATTTATTGCGTATTTTAATGGGAGAACCGAATGTTTTGCTTTTAGATGAGCCGACGAACGATTTAGATACGCAAACATTAACCGTGCTTGAGGATTATTTAGAAGAGTTTCCTGGTGTTGTCCTTACTGTTTCGCATGATCGATATTTCCTTGATAAAATTGCAGAAGAGCTGTTTGTATTTGAAGGGGACGGAAACGTTCGCATCTTCTTTGGCAGCTATAGCGATTATTTAGATGAGAAAAAAGCACAAGAAGCATTGTTAAAAGCAGAAGTTCAGAAAGAAAAGAAAGTAGAAGAAGCGCCAAAACAACAAAGAAAACGTAAGCTATCCTATAATGAACAGCGTGAATGGGAAACGATTGAAGATAAAATCGCAGAATTAGAAGCGAAAATTGAAAGCATTACAGAAGAATTAGAAAAAGTGGGCGCTGATTATACGAAAGCGCAGCAACTCTCTGAAGAGCAGCAGCGAACAGAAGAAGAATTAGAACAGACTATGGAGCGTTGGAGTGAATTATCTGACATTGTAGAAGGATTAAAGTAAAAACAAGCTGCATATGTTGAAATGTAAAGAGAAAACCTTTACACTATTTGGTAGAATCTATTTTAGGAGGGAAAATATGCGCACATCTAATCCAATGTTAAAGAAAGATACGTTTCGTAAAGAGGGCGTAAGTACTTCAGCAATGACAGTCGGTGGTGCTGTTGCTAAAACGTTTATTATGCTCATATTGTTATTAGGAACGTCTGTGTACTCGTATATGCAGATGATGCAAAATAAAATGCAAATGCCAGTGTTATTTGGTGCATTAATTATTGCGACAATTATCGCATTTGTAGCGATATTCGTACCGCGTATTTCACCAATTACAGCACCAATTTATGCAGCAGTGGAAGGAATTGTTTTAGGCAGTATTTCCGCTATATATACAATGAAGTTTGGTGATTATATTATATTACACGCAGTGCTATTAACAATCTCTATTTTACTAGCAATGTTAGTGTTATATGCGACGCGTGTTGTGAAAGTGACTGATAAGTTCCGTACGGGTGTAATGGCAGCAACGTTTGGAATTGCGATTATGTATTTAACCGTTTTCGTTTTACAGCTATTTGGCGTGCCAGTTCCATTCTTACATCAAGGCGGAACAATTGGTATCATTGTCAGCGCAGTTGTAATTGTTGTTGCTGCATTAAACTTAATGTTAGACTTCGATTTCATTGAAGGCGGTGCACGCGGCGGCGCTCCAAAATATATGGAGTGGTACGGTGCGATGGGCTTAATGATGACATTAGTTTGGTTATACTTAGAAATTTTACGTTTCGTTTCTTATTTTGTAAAAAATGATTAACGTACTGAAATCCTGCATGATTGTATCATGCAGGATTTCTTTTTGGAATTTTATAGAGATAAAGACGAATTTTTATATGGAAAAATATTTTTTTACATTTTTTACTACACATCTCGTTTTTTCTACAATAAAGAAAAAAACGAAGAGGTGACATGAATCGTATGATGAATCGAGTTGCGTTAATTGGCAGATTAACAAAGGATCCAGAGTTATTCTATACAAAGCAAGGAATTGCTTATGCACGTATATGTGTTGCGGTAAATAGAGGATTTCGTAATAGTTTAGGAGAGCAACAAGCAGATTTTATTCATTGCATGATTTGGCGGAAATCAGCGGAGAATGTAACGATATACTGCAAAAAAGGGGAACTTGTTGGTATAACAGGACATATTCATACGAGTCAATACAATAATGAGAGTGGCAAGAGAATATATAAGACAGAAGTTGTGATTGAAAGAATTACATTTTTAGAGAAGAAAAAAGAGCAAGCACCTCAGTAGGAGTCTTAATTGAGAACATGTTACAATACAGCTAAGAACAGCAATAAAGGAGAGAGAAATTACGTGAAGATTAAAGGCATTGAACCGACACCAAGTCCAAATACAATGAAGGTTATTTTAAATGAAGTACTACCAGCAGGAGCACGAAACAATTATACGCGTGATAATGCAATAGAGGCTCCAGAGAGAGTGCAGCAAATTTTGCAAATTGAAGGTGTAAAAGGTGTATATCATGTAGCGGACTTTTTAGCAGTAGAGCGTAATGCGAAATTTGACTGGAAACATATTTTACAGCAAGTACGCGCGGTCTTCGGTGAAGAAGTCGTAACAGAGAGCGAACAAGAACAGAATGCCCATTTTGGGGAAGTGAAAGTGTTTATTCAAATGTTCTTTACCATTCCGATGCAAGTGAAACTAACCGATGGTACAACTGAAGAACGCGTAGGGCTACCAGACCGTTTTAAAGAAGCGATTATGAAAGTGCAAATGACAGCACCAAATGTTGTGAAAGAGCGTAAATGGATGGAGCAAAGTACACGTTATGGTAGTTTTGAAGAGATTGGAAAAGAAGTTGCGGAGGAGGTTGTTGCAACGTATCCAGCCGATCGTGTAGAGGCAATTGTCCAAGAATTATTACAGCAGGCAGGGGAAGTAGAAGTAACGATTACAAAGCGTGAGCCATATAAAGTAACAGAGGAAATGATGAATGATTCTGATTGGACAAAACGCTATGCAGCGCTTGAACAAATGGATCCAACAGAAGAAGATATTCCTGTATTAGAGAAAGCGCTAGAAGATGAAAAAGTATCGATTCGCCGCTTAGCAACTGCTTATTTAGGAATGGTCAAAGGGGAACGTGTCTTGCCTTTATTCTATAAGGCATTATTAGATAAATCAGTTAGTGTACGCCGCACAGCAGGTGATTGCTTATCAGATATCGGTGATCCTGCTGCAATGTTTGTGATGATTAAAGCGTTAAAAGATTCAAGTAAACTTGTACGTTGGCGTGCGGCAATGTTTCTATTTGAAATTGGTGACGAAAGTGCAATCCCAGCACTTCGCGTAGCGCAAGAGGATCCAGAATTTGAAGTAGCAATGCAAGCACGTTTAGCACTTGAACGTATTGAAGGCGGTGAAGAGGCTAAAGGTTCTGTATGGAAGCAAATGACGGAGTACAGAAAAGGGGAATAATAACTATGATTGTCTTTTACGATAGTTGGTGCCCGATGTGTACAAAGGTTGCAAATCGAACGAAGGAACTAGATAAAAAAGGAAAAATAACATTTGTTTCGTTTCGCGATGAAGAAGTTGTTCAGCAATATTGTTTATCAGAAGAGATGCAGCAAAACATGGAGAAACATTTATACATTTATAAGGATGCCCGCTGGTATAAAGGGATTCAAAGTGTATATGTCTTAGCGAAAGTAATTCCAGCTTACTGGGCAATCGTACCTTTTATTAAACTATCAATTCTTTTCGGATTTGGTCATGTAGTATATGATTATATTGCAACAAAAAGGGAAATTGTCCCTGTTGGACATTGTAAAAATGGTGTTTGTGAAATCCCAAGGAAAAAATAAGAAAGTCATGATGTTTCTTTTGCGTCTAGTATTAGAGCGTGATATGATGAATTTGGAATGAAAGTTGAAGGAGAGATTGGTAACATGACAAATGCATACGAAGAATATATGCGCCAAATGGTAATTCCGATGCGTCAAGAATTAGTACGCGCAGGATTTAAAGAATTAACAACGGCAGAAGGTGTACAAGAATACATGGAAAATGCAGAAGGAACTACATTAGTTGTTGTGAACTCTGTTTGTGGTTGCGCAGCAGGTTTAGCGCGTCCATCAGCTGGTCAAGCGGTTGTGCGTTCTGAGAAGCAACCTAACAACCTTGTTACTGTATTTGCAGGTCAAGATAAAGAGGCAACAGCGATGATGCGCTCTTACTTTGATGAAATTCCGCCATCTTCACCATCTATGGCACTATTAAAAGGAAAAGAAGTTGTTCACTTCGTTCACCGTCATGAAATTGAAGGTGCAACAATGGAAGAGATTATTCAAAACTTAGAACAAGCTTTTGAAAAGCATTGCTAAAAAGGGAGAGATTTTCTCCCTTTTTCTTAGTATTGAGGTGAAAGAATGATTGTAACGACAGCTGGACGAACAAATAAAGAAATGACTGCATATGCTGAAAAAATAGCAGCAGATTTGCAAAGTTCTTTTCTTGTGAGAAATGATCGTCCAATTTATGAATTACATGAGCAATATAAACAAGATGTACTTGTTGCAGGGAAAAATCGATTAGCGATTTACCCGCAAGGAACGGAAGAATCGTTCTTTTTTCATCCGAACTCAGCGATGTTTCGTGTGAAGCGATTAATGCGCGGTGAACATGATCCATTTCTGCAAGCTGCGCAGCTAGAAAAAGGGATGACGGTGTTAGATTGTACACTTGGCATGGCATCTGATAGCATTGTGGCAAGTTATGCTGTAGGAGAAGCAGGACAGGTCACTGGGTTAGAAGGTAATCGCTATATGGCGTATTTAATTGAAAAAGGTATTCAGCAGTGGGATGCAGGTGTAACAGAAATTACCGAAGCGATGCAGCGAATTACTGTAAAGCATACGGAGCATTTATCTTTTTTAGAGCAATGTGCTGATCATAGTTATGATGTCGTATATTTAGATCCGATGTTTGAAGAAACAGTATTAGAATCTGATGGGATTCGTGGTTTAAAGCATTTTGCATTGTACAATGATATTACAAATGAGACAATGAAAGAGGCTAAGCGTGTAGCGCGAAAACGTGTTGTATTAAAGGATCATTTTCGCAGCATGCGTTTTGAAAAACATAACTTCTCAGTCTACAAACGAAAAAGCGCAAAATTTCATTTTGGTGTGATTGAAACTTGCTAATTATTAGACAATATGTATAATAGATTATAATAAATTGTATAGAAAATCTTGGATGAAGAGAGTAATTATTTTCAGAAGCAGAAGCGAGCTAGGGATGGTGAAAGCCTAGTGCAGAGAAAATAATGAAGCGCACTTCGGAGATGCTGCTTGAACGGTATAGTAGAGTAAGCCGGGGCTCCCTAACCTCGTTATAAACGGGAAAGTGGTTCGTAATGAACAACAAGGGTGGTACCACGGGTGTAAACTCGTCTCTTTTTTAGAAAAGAGGCGAGTTTTTTTATTGATAAAAAGGAGGAAGATACTGATGGAATATAAAATGAAGTTTGCAAAGCATGTATTCGACGTATTAGAACCAGGTTTATCATTAGAACAAATTGCTGCTTTAATTGAAACACCAAAGCAAGATGAGTTTGGTGATGCAGCTTTTCCTTGTTTTACATTAGCAAAGCAATATAAAAAATCTCCAGCAGTTATTGCGCAGGAACTAGCAAATCAATTATCGCACCCATTTTTTACAAAAGTAGAAGCGGTTGGACCATATGTAAATGTGTTCTTTGATCGTCAAACTGTTAGTAATGAAGTGTTAAATACAATATTAGACGGAAAAGAAGAATATGGACAGTTGTACTTTGGACAAGAAAAAACGGTTGTAATTGACTATTCATCTCCTAATATCGCGAAGCCGTTTTCGATGGGACATTTACGTTCTACAATGATTGGAAATGCATTAAAACAAATATGTGAAAAATGTGGTTTTGAAGTTGTAGGTATTAACTACGTTGGCGACTGGGGAACGCAGTTTGGAAAACTCATTACTGCTTATAAAAAATGGGGCGATGAAGAGCTTGTTAGAGAAGATCCGATTCGTGAGTTATTTAAGTTATATGTACGTTTTCATGAAGAAGTAAAAGAATATCCAATGCTTGAAGAAGAAGGTCGTGCCTGGTTTAAGAAACTGGAAGATGGCAACGAAGAAGCGGTATATTTGTGGAACTGGTTCCGTCATGAATCGTTAAAAGAATTCTCTCGCATTTATGAACTGCTTGGCGTAGAATTCTCGAATTTTCAAGGGGAAGCATTTTACAATGATAAGATGGATGATTTCGTTACGCTTCTAGAAGAAAAAGGTTTACTAGAAGAATCAGACGGAGCACAAGTTGTTAATTTAGAAGCAGAAGGAATGCCGCCATGTTTAATTAAAAAGTCAGATGGAGCTACTCTATATGCCACACGTGATTTAACAGCTGCACTATATCGTCAAAATACGTATAAGTTTGATAAAGCTCTATATGTCGTTGGAGATGAACAAAGCTTACATTTCTCACAATTTTTCACTGTACTAAAGAAATTAGGATTCCAGTGGGTAGAAGGCATGTCTCACGTTCCATTTGGACTTATTTTAAAAGATGGTAAGAAAATGTCTACTCGTAAAGGGAAAGTTGTTTTACTAGAAGAGGTATTAGAAGAAGCAATTACGCTTGCAAAGCAAAATATTGAAGAGAAGAATCCTAACTTAAAGAAGAAAGCTGAAGTAGCGAGACAAGTCGGGGTTGGCGCAGTTATTTTCCATGACTTAAAAAACGAACGTATGCATAATATTGAATTTTCGCTTGAAAATATGTTGAAATTCGAAGGGGAAACAGGGCCATACGTACAATACACGCATGCGCGTACTTGTTCGCTGTTGAAAAAAAGCGATATGGATATTGAAAAACAAGAATTACAGTTAACAGATGATATAAGCTGGACAGTGATAAAACTGCTTCATCGCTTCCCGCAAGTCATTGAAACAGCTTTTGCGAAATATGAGCCATCTCATATTGCAAAATATTTATTAGACGTGGCGCAAGCGTTTAACAAATATTACGGTAACGTTCGTATTTTAGAAGAGAATGCAGAGAAAGAAAGTAGACTTGCACTTGTAAATGCGGTGGCTGTTGTATTAAAAGAAGGGTTACGATTACTTGGGATTGAAGCGCCTGAGGAGATGTAATAGATGTAAAAGAGAATTGCCCCTTTACAATTATTGATCTAAAAAGATAATGGACGTATTTATATCACGCCGTTGATTCAGAAGGGAACACCATTGATTTTTATTGAAGTAAATCAAGGGATAAACAAGCAGCCAAGTGCTTTTTCAAGAAAGCCTTGGCTTTTTTGTACGTTTCTAAACCTCGTGTAATAACAGCAGATAAAAAACCTGTAGGAATCTATTAGTATCCGTGTTCTTCTTCCTATATTTCCACAAGAACCTTTTTTATAAAGAGAAAATTAAATAACTTTATTATATCTGGCGAGAAGCCCCCTACCTCAAGCGTGCAACGGTAGGGGGGATGAATCGCTTTTTTTGTTTTTTTTTTAGTATACGAATAGAAACGTACGTTCTTATTTGATATACTTTGTGTATACATAAAAAGAAAGGAGTGTGTTCAGTGAAAAAAGCATATTTTTCAATTCGTATCTATAAGAATGTACTGAATCCGAAATATGTTGAAGCGATTGGACATGCTCTTTTCGTATTTAACCGTGCGAAGCATTTCGCTTTTCAAACGCAAGTGTTAGAAAAACGTTCTGGTACTTCCAGACGTTCTGATAGTATGCAGATTACTGTGAAATCACGATTTAGTCTGAATGATTATTTTGCAAATAGTGCTGTACAGGAAGCCAATGCACTATTTTCTTCTCAGACAGAATTGAAGAAATTGTATATCGAAAATAAAAATGAACAGATGAAAGCTGTAAAAAAGAAGATGAAGAAAACCAAGTCAGATTTAACAGTGCTGAATAAAATAAAAACATCGTTTATTAAAGGGAAACCAACGTTCAATAAAACGTCCAAAGAACAACAAAGGGGACGATATTTTGTTGTTCAATTTAAAGAGAAAACAGATATTTACTATCATGCTTATCAATTTGAGCATGAATATTTGGATGTGCGTATTCAAACACTTCGTTCTCGTTTAGGTAACCTTGCATTTCGGTTGGATAGACTACAAAAACTACTTCATAGTTTAAAAAACAAAGTTTCTTCTGTTGTATTTGGGAGTAAAAAATTATTCAAAGCACAACATACCGTAGATACTTATGTTCAAAATCATACACTTTGGGTGCAGGATTTTGAAGAGGCCCGTTACAATCAAATGCTGATTTCAGGTCGGAAAGACGCGAAATCAGGAAACTTTGTATTTACGTATAATACGGAATCACAATTATTACACTTTACAACCCCAAACGGCGTTGCAGTTGAAATTCCTAACCTTACATTTCCGTATGGACAAGAACAAGTGAATGCAGCTATTCAAACCCAATGGAATTGCAAAGATAAAAAGAATGCAGGAAAACCAATCAGTTGGGCAATTGAAGACCACGGGGATTACTACATTTTTAAATGTTTAATAGATATTGAAGAGGACCAAAATAAGAACTTCAGCAAATCCGATGGTGTCATTGGAATAGACTGTAACTTTGACCACTTCGCTTGGTCCAACATTAATAAACAAGGACAACTGATAAAAACGGGTGTATTATCCTTTGATATGTTAGGGAAAACATCAGAACAAGTTGCGAAAATGATGGAAGTAGAAGTCATTGCACTAGTTG
>NZ_JQKQ01000052.1:0-14968 GCF_000746135.1 Bacillus sp. UNC322MFChir4.1 | reverse complement strand
AGTTGCTTGATTGTTCCTTCGAGTGGTCTATGAAGTAGGATCTCTATTTCTCCCAATTTTTTATTGTATAACTTATAGTTATCAGAAAAAGACATCGCATAACGATGCTTTCCGTTTGGTTTGAATCCAAATTGCGGAAACGTCATACTATTGTAGTCTTTATACTTTTTCTGTTTTGGATACTTTGCATCTTTACGAAAGAAATGATCAAACGCTTTTTTTAGACGTACAAACACTTCTTGCAAAGGCTGAGAAGGCATTTCTTTTAGAAAAGGATACGTCTTCTTGTCCAACGTAAGTTGTCTTTGCATATCATAACGATCATAATTTTCTTTGTTTTGTTTATATTTCCGTTCTTTGTCTAGCAAGGCAGAGTTGTAGGTTTGACGACAATATTGTAGCCAACGGTCTAACACTTCTTTTTGTGCTTCTGTTGGAAAGATCTCATATTTTTGATTCAACAACATTGTCATCACCTCCCTATTAGTTATATCCTTGTGTTTCGATGTATTGTTTTAGAATTTCTAATGGTGTACCGCCCACGGTCTATAAACAATAACTTTGAGACTAAAATCATCCTTTACATAAATTCTATCTGATTTGAGGAAACTCCTTTTTCATTCCTTTGACTTACGCCAACTAAAATTCATCCCCTCCCTACTCATTAGGCTTCGCTCTTCTCATTCCTTGAGGAAGGGGAATTCTTTTGGAAATATGTTAAACTTTTTTACAAACGGTTTAACTGTTACTTTGAAATAAAGTTTGATCAAAACTCATTGAGAATTCTTTGATTGAAGAAATAAAGCATCGTGACTTTATTTTAAAGTAACATATACGTCCAGATGCTCTCAAAGGACTTTTATGCCTTTTTTCATCTATACAAATTAAGAAATAACAACAAATAAACCGGATCTCTCACACATTTATTATAAAATACAAAAAGGACTAGGCATCCCCTCCTAGTCCTTTCAAAAACCCCTTTATTTACGAACAAAAATGAAATAGAGTACAAACAAAACTGCCATGACATACATAATCGGATGAACTTCTTTTCTTCGTCCTTTCACAACCATTGTAATTGGATAGAAAATAAATCCAATCGCAATCCCTGTTGCGATACTGTATGTGAGCGGCATTGCAATAATGGTGAAAAATGCCGGTACTGCCGTTTCGAACTTCTTCCAATCAATTTCCCCTAATGATGAAACCATCAAAACCCCTACAATAATTAAAGCCGGTGCTGTTACGGATGGTGTTACTACACTTAATAATGGTGAAAAGAAAAGTGCTAATAAGAAAAACCCTCCTGTTACAACTGCTGTAAATCCAGAGCGTCCTCCTACAGCTACCCCTGCAGAAGATTCAATATAAGACGTCGTTGTCGATGTACCAAGTATTGCTCCAATTACAGTTGCAAACGCATCAGAGAACAATGCTTTCCTCGCACGCGGTAATTTATTATTTTTCATTAAACCTGCTTGATTGGCAACTGCTACAAGCGTCCCTGCTGTATCAAAGAAATCGATAAAAAAGAAAGTTAATATAACAACGAGCATCTTAGCAGTGAAAATATCTCCAAGATGTTGAAGAGCAACTCCAAATGTCGGTGTTAAGCTTGGAACTGCACCAACAATCGCCTTTGGTGTATCAATTAACCCTGTTGCTACACCAACAATTGCTGTAAGTACCATTCCAAAGAATACTGCACCATTAACATTTCTTGTCATTAAAATAACGATTACAACTACACCAAAAATCGCAAGTAATGTCGGTCCTTTCGTTAAGTCCCCTAATCCAACAAGCACAGCATCATTATTTACAATAATTCCTGCATTTTGAAAACCAAGAAATGCGATGAACAACCCAATTCCAGCTGCTACCGCAAACTTTAATTCTGTCGGAATTGCGTTAATGATCTTTTCACGAAGACCAGAAGCTGTAAGGAAAATAAACATAATACCTGATACTAATGTCCCTGCAATCGCCGTTTGCCACGGAATCCCCATTGTTAATACAGCTGTGTAAGCAAAGAAAGCATTAATCCCCATTCCCGGCGCAAGTGCGATTGGATACTTTGCAAAAATCCCCATAATGAGTGATCCAATTGCCGCTGCTAAAGCTGTAGCAACAAACACTGCTCCAGAATCCATTCCGGTTCCTGCTGGCAATCCCTTAACATGTCCTAGCGACAATGTAGCGGGATTAACAAACAATACATATGCCATAGACAAAAATGTGGTTAATCCTGCTATGAACTCTGTTTTATAATTTGTGCCGAGCTCATCGAACTGAAAATAACGTTTCATTCTATGTTTCCCCCGTTATGTAATTGCTCGTCGCGCTCCTTACTAGCCCCTCTTTTATCTATAAAAATAAAAAAGGCTTCCAATGCAATATACATGGAAGCGTCTGTAAACAAAGGCAAGTATCCCTTACCCTTATATTAAAACGCCTCGTAGTCAAGCCATTTACGGTAGCAAGGTAGAAACTTTCGGGCCATATTCCCGATATTATACGACGGCTAAAATATTCATTTTTATTATTAATTACATATTCATGTTAACTCATATACAGGTGAGTGTCAATTAAAAAACGAACATTTTTTAAAAAGAACTCTTTTTTGTTCGTATAAAAATAAAAAAGAACGATCCATCTACACATAAAGGCATAGATGGATCGTCTTTTATATCATGACATTCAATTTATCTCGCTATTCGCGGGCAGTAAGCTTCCACTGATGGAAGTTTCACTTTATTCCCACTCAATTGTTGCTGGTGGCTTAGAAGTAATGTCATACACAATGCGGTTAACGTGTTTTACTTCGTTTACGATACGTACAGAGATCTTCTCTAATACATCCCAAGGGATACGTGCCCAGTCTGCTGTCATACCATCGATTGATGTTACTGCACGAATACCTACTGTGTAATCATACGTACGCTCGTCACCCATAACACCTACACTTCGCATACCAGGAAGTGCAGTGAAATATTGCCAAACTTCACGATCTAAACCAGCTTTTTTGATTTCTTCACGTAAAATTGCATCAGATTCACGAACAATCTCTAATTTCTCTTCTGTGATTTCACCTAATACACGAATACCAAGTCCTGGCCCTGGGAATGGTTGACGCCATACGATTTCATCTGGAAGTCCTAGTTCAGAACCTAACTCACGTACTTCATCTTTAAACAATGTATTTAGTGGTTCAATTAACTTGAACTGCATATCTTCTGGAAGTCCACCAACGTTATGGTGAGACTTAATTGTTTGTGCAGTCGCTGTACCACTTTCAATAATATCTGTGTACAGTGTACCTTGTGCTAAGAAGTCCATTCCTTCTAATTTAGAAGCTTCATCATCGAATACATAAATAAATTCGTTACCGATGATTTTACGTTTTTGTTCTGGATCTTCAACACCTGCTAATTTGCTCATGAAGCGTTCTTGTGCATCCACTTTAATAACGTTCATGTGGAAGCCTTCGCTAAATGTTTTCATAACCCCTTCAGCTTCTCCTTTACGAAGTAAGCCATGGTCAACGAAAATACATGTTAATTGGTCACCGATTGCTTTATGAATTAATACAGCTACAACTGAAGAGTCTACGCCGCCGCTAAGTGCACATAATACTTTCTTGTCGCCAACTGTTTCACGAATCTTTTCTAATTCTACTTCAATGAAGTTCTCCATATTCCAGCCTTCAGTACAACCACAAACACCGAATACAAAGTTCTTAATTAAATCGTTACCGTGCTCAGAGTGACGCACTTCTGGGTGGAATTGTACACCATATAAATTTTGCGCTTCATTGCTCATGCCAGCAATTGGACAAGAGTCACTTGTTGAATCTACTACGAAACCTTCTGGTAAACCTGTTACTAAGTCACCATGACTCATCCAAACAACTTGTTCTTCTGGAAGGTTTGTATATAATTTCGATTGGTTCTCTACTTTTAATACTGCTTTTCCGTACTCACGATGGTCTGCACGTTCTACTTTTCCACCAAAGTGTTTTGTCATTAACTGCATGCCGTAGCAAATACCGAAGATCGGTAAGCCTAAGTCAAAGATTTTTTCATCACAGTGGAATGCACTTTCGCCATATACACTGTTCGGTCCACCAGAGAAGATAATTCCTTTTGGATTCATCGCTTTAATTTCTTCTGCTGTAATTGTATGTGGATGAAGTTCACTATACACGCCAAATTCACGAATGCGACGCGCAATTAACTGGTTATACTGACTTCCAAAATCTAAAACGATAATCGTATCGTGCTGTTTCTTCAAAATAATCACCCCATAGTTCTGTATATAAACATTTTCACCAATTTGGTAAAAACAATTACCAATATAATAAAAAAAGCCAGTCCCCTGCCCTCAGTCTCATAACAAAGAAAAGGCAGGGGCCTAGCTTTATAAAGGAATTTGTTCCTTATAAATATAGACGCACTGCCTTCATAGTCAGGTTGTTTACGGTAACCCGGTAGAGACTCTCAATCCGTATTATTGAGGATATATGAAGGAACGTTTAATATTATCTTTCTAGATTCTAACAATGAAACGTGAATACGGTCAAGGAGAAAGCGACAAAATTCTACAGAAATTATTTCCCTATATAGCAAGACCACTCTCATCGATTAATATCAAATACGATTCAACGCAAAAAGACTACCTCCTTTCATTAGGAAATAGTCTTCTTACTAGCTATTTTTAACTTTATTCAAATAAAGACGTTTTTTACTTACATAAACCAAGATTTAAGTATCAGTAGAAAGAAACAATGTGTATACCGCACTCTGCGTAATATTATTATCTAAAAATAAAGAAATTCCATCAGTTCGCGAAATCACATCTCCAGTTATTACACTAGTCCAAGTAACTGTAGCATCTGGCGTTATTACATAACGAGAATTATCAGATAATTCAACCATTAGGGAAAGAAGGTAGTGACAATGATATCTTCTCCAATCATCCTAAAATACTTTTGCTACTCATTTCTTTGTTAGAAAAAATAGATTTAATTAATAGTATGTAGTGATTTGGTTACGTGACATATACTATAGTTCCATATAATAAAAATGTGTTAAGTTACGTAAGAAATAAAAAAAGAAGCTTCCCACAAGTTTACTCAACTCATGAGAAGCCTCCGTTAAAAGCCTCATGTTAACAAAATATTAACAATCCACTCTCATCTTACATAAAACCCTTATATATCAAGGGGTGAAGCGGCTTATTACATCATGCCGCCCATACCGCCCATGCCCATGCCGCCCATGTCAGGCATTCCAGAAGCACCAGCTGGTTCTGGTTTGTCAGCAACTACAGCTTCAGTTGTTAAGAACATTGCTGCAACAGATGCTGCGTTTTGAAGAGCAGAGCGAGTTACTTTCGTTGGATCTACGATACCAGACTCAAGCATATTTACCCATTCGCCTGTTGCTGCGTTGAAACCAACGCCAACTTTTTCGCCTTTTAAGCGCTCTACAACTACAGATCCTTCTAAACCAGCGTTCACTGCGATTTGACGAACTGGCTCTTCTAAAGCACGAAGTACGATGTTAATACCTGTTGCTTCGTCGCCTTCAGCTACAAGACCAGCTACTTTCGTATATACGTTCATAAGCGCAGTACCACCACCAGCAACAATACCTTCTTCTACTGCTGCACGAGTTGAGTTAAGTGCATCTTCAATACGAAGTTTGCGCTCTTTCAATTCAGTTTCAGTTGCTGCACCTACTTTAATTACAGCTACGCCACCTGCTAATTTAGCAAGACGTTCTTGTAATTTTTCACGATCGAATTCAGAAGTTGTTTCTTCTAACTGCGCACGAATTTGACCGATGCGAGCTTCGATTTGTTCTGTGTTTCCAACACCTTCAACAATTGTTGTGTTTTCTTTCGTTACAACAACTTTACTAGCGCGTCCTAAAGATGCGATAGTTGCAGATTTTAAGTCACGGCCTAACTCTTCTGTAATCACTTCGCCGCCAGTTAAGATTGCAATATCTTCTAACATCGCTTTACGACGATCACCGAAGCCTGGAGCTTTAACAGCTACCACGTTGAACGTACCGCGAAGTTTATTTACTACTAATGTAGCTAACGCTTCGCCTTCTACGTCTTCAGAGATGATAAGAAGTGGTTTACCTTGTTGTACCACTTGCTCTAATACTGGTAAGATTTCTTGAATACTAGAAACCTTTTTATCTGTAATTAAGATAAATGGGTTATCAAGAACTGCTTCCATTTTATCAGAATCAGTAATCATGTAAGGAGAAGCATATCCACGGTCGAACTGCATACCTTCTACTACATCTAATTCTGTTGTGAATCCTTTAGACTCTTCTAATGTAATAACGCCGTCGTTACCAACGCGCTCCATTGCTTCTGCAATTAATTGTCCTACTTCTTCGTCAGCAGCAGAAATAGCAGCTACTTGTGCGATAGAAGATTTACCTTCAATCGGTTTAGAGATTGTTTTTAATTCTTCAATTGCTGCTACAACAGCCTTTTCAATACCTTTACGAAGACCCATTGGATTCGCACCAGCTGTTACGTTCTTTAAACCTTCACGAATCATCGCTTGCGCTAATACAGTTGCCGTTGTCGTTCCATCACCAGCTACATCATTTGTTTTGCTAGCAACTTCTGCAACTAATTTTGCACCCATATTTTCAAATGCATCTTCTAATTCAATTTCTTTTGCAATTGTTACACCGTCATTTGTAATAAGCGGAGAACCGAATTTTTTCTCAAGTACAACGTTGCGACCTTTTGGTCCAAGCGTAACTTTTACTGCGTTTGCAAGAGTGTCGACACCGCGAAGCATCGAACGACGTGCTTCTTCACTAAATTTAATATCTTTTGCCATAATATTTGACCCCCTTGAATTTTTAAAGATTTATATAATTAACCGATAATTGCTAAAATGTCGCTTTCACGTAAAATTAAATATTCTGTACCTTCGTATTTCACTTCAGTACCTGCATATTTTGAGAAGATGATACGATCTCCTGTAGCTACATCTAAAGCAACACGCTCACCATTTTCAAGCACACGACCAGTACCAACCGCCACTACTTTACCTTCTTGTGGTTTTTCTTTTGCAGTGTCTGGTAGCACAATGCCACTTGCTGTTTTTTCTTCTGCTTGAACAAGTTCAATAATAACGCGATCACCTAACGGCTTTAGCATGAACAACAACCTCCTCAATTTATTATGTAAATTTTATATTTATTAGCACTCTGATACTCCGAGTGCTAACACACTTATTATAATAAAGAATCTCATTTTCTTTTGCAAGTGAAAAAATCGTAATTTTTCGGAAAACTATCCTAGCCCCTCTCCCACTTGTTCCAAAGCATTTATACCCTACTTAATAATTACACAAAGGAAGATACATTGATATATAAATCTATTTTTCTTTTTCGACATATAATGACCACTTGATGCCCTCGTCCTCCTCTAAAAGAAAGGAGGTTTTATGTCGTTTGCTAACTTTCATATGATAGAGATTCCATCTTTTTTTCATCTTCACCTATGTTACAATAAGAAAGATGCCATAAGTTGTTTTCTCTATGGATAGAGCATTTTCCTTTTTCTTTACAAAAAATCCAAAAAGGAGTTATGGAATTGAAGAGACAATATTGGTGGGTTATTGTTACATATATTTTGATGCAATTATCAGGTATAGTTGGAGGATTGATTCTTCTAAAAAGCGGAGTATACAATAATGGGCACCGGACCCTTGATGAAAAAATCCAACTAGCTACTGCACATTGGGGGCTGATAAGCTTCTTTATCGCTCTTATTATCATCCTTGTGTTACTACGTAATGATACAGAATCTGAAAAATGGAATCGCGGAAAAACAAATCTCCCCGCTACGATAGGGTGGATTATTTTAGGAGTTTTCCTTGCCTTATTTGCCCAGGTCATTGCTGGCACAATTGAAACACAAGTTTTTAAAATTAAAGCGGAATCTGAAAATACACAAAACATTATCGGCATTATAAGAGCTGTGCCATTATTTATGATTGTTTCATCTATATTTGCCCCTATTCTTGAGGAGATTGTATTTAGAAAAATTCTATTTGGCACACTATATAAACGATATAACTTCTTTATCGCAGCAATCATAAGTTCGCTTATATTTGCTATCATTCATTTTGACCCTACACATTTATTAGTGTATATTTCCATGGGGCTTGTTTTTTCATTTTTATACGTACAAACAAAACGAATTATTGTACCAATTATGGCTCATGTTATGATGAATACAAATGTTATGTTAATTACATTCGTACTTCGTCCCTATCTAGAAAAAGCTGAAAAACTGCAAGGATTCATCGGAGGATTTTAAACATGCGAAATTCACCATTTGTTATGGCAACTTTGTATTTTCTTCTAGGGTGTATTTTTACATACTTAGCAATTACAAGTGTAAAAGATACAATTTGGAACTTTTACACAATACTACTTGCTATAATGGCAACAATTGATTTTAATTTTGCACTTCGCATTCTTTTTTCTAAAGCGAAAAAAGATAGTAAGAAGAAATAATAAAAACGCAGGAATTTCCTGCGTTTTTATTGTGGATAATTTTTTAAAAAGTACACGAGCGTTTGTAATTCTACTGCTAAATCAATATGATGAATTCGAATATGTTCTGATAAATTTAACCTAGCAGGTGTAAAGTTTAAAACACCTTGTATGCTCGTATGCGATAAGCGATCTGCTACAGCTTGCGCAACAGAAGCAGGCACTGTTAATATTGCCACTTTTATATCACCGGATAGTCTCTCTTCTAATTCATCCAGATGATATACTGGAATCCCGCCGATTTCTTTTCCAACTTTCTCTTCATCAACGTCAAACGCCATCTCAATTTTTGTATTATTATTTTTCGTAAAATTGTAATGTAAGAAAGCTGTACCTAAATTACCTACCCCTATTAACGCTACGCGTGTTACATCGTCTTGATCAAGTGTTTCGCGGAAAAACGACAATAAATAATTTACATTATAGCCATATCCCTTTTTCCCTAATGCTCCAAAATATGAAAAGTCTCTTCGAATTGTCGCTGAATCCACCTTCACTGCTTCGCTTAATTCTGCTGATGATACGCGTTGCTTACCAGATAACGATAGGTTTTGGATAAATCGATAGTATAGAGGCAATCTTTTGGCAGTTGCCTGCGGAATTTTAGGCTGCTCCATGCAACCCCCTCCTCTCTTCCTATCTGTTCAAGTGATTGAAACATGTACGGAAGTTTAGCATTGATAGTTTTCCTTGTATAATAGAGAGAGAATTTCTCTATTTATGTTCAACTATACACTATTTTTAGTATGATTGAGAAATATAATCATGGCAAAGTTAAGAAAATATTTGAGGTGAAAACATTGATTTTACTACAAGTGAATAATCTTTCCAAGCTATTCGCGGCTGAAGTGATTCTTTCAAACATTAAGTTAGAAGTACAGACGCGTGATCGCATTGCACTTGTCGGGCGTAATGGCGCTGGAAAGTCTACATTATTAAAAATTATTGCCGGAGAATTATCCCATGACGGCGGCGAAATTATAAAGCCGAAAGATGTATCTATCGGTTACTTAGCACAGCATACCGGTCTTGAAACATCGTTAACGATTTGGGATGAAATGCTAACGGTATTTCTTCACTTACAACGTATGGAGAAAGAACTCCGCAGACTAGAGCAAGAAATGGGAAAAGAAGAAAATTTCACAAATGGAACCATTTATGAAAAATTGTTAGCAGAATATGATCGCCTACAATTAAATTATAAAAATGAAGGTGGCTATCAATACGAAGCTGATATTCGCTCTGTTTTAAGCGGGCTTGGTTTTCCTCCTGAAACACACAAAACAACAATCTCAACACTAAGCGGTGGACAAAAAACTCGCTTAGCCCTTGGTAAGCTATTATTGACGAAACCAGATTTGCTTATTCTCGATGAGCCAACCAACCATTTAGACATCGAGACATTAACGTGGCTTGAGCAATATTTACAAGGTTATCCTGGTGCTATTTTAATCGTTTCACACGATCGGTACTTTCTAGACAGACTTGTCACGCAGGTCTATGAGATTTCCAATAAACAAAGTCGAAAGTACACAGGAAACTACAGTAGATACTTAGATCTTAAAGCGTCCCTATATGAACAAGAGATGAAACGTTATGAGAAGCAACAAGAAGAAGTAACAAAATTACAAGAATTTGTCCAAAAAAATATCACTCGTGCTTCCACAACAAAACGGGCGCAAAGTCGCCGAAAACAATTAGATCGTATGGAACTTCTGGACAAACCAATCGGCGATACAAAATCCGCTTCTTTCCACTTTGATATCGATAAACAAAGTGGTAATGATGTATTACAAGTAAGCGATGTGACAATTGGCTATGAGAATGAGCCCATTATTCAAAACATTCGTTTCCGATTAACGCGAGGTGATAGTGTTGCGCTCGTCGGTCCAAATGGAATTGGAAAATCCACCTTATTAAAATCTCTTGTGGATAAACTTCGTCCTTTAAACGGTACTATTTCGTTTGGTTCTAACGTTTCTATCGGATATTATGACCAAGAACAAGCAAACTTAACATCATCAAAACGTGTATTGGATGAACTTTGGGATGATTACCCGCTACAACCAGAAAAAGAAATTCGCACAGTACTTGGGAATTTTTTATTTTCTGGTGACGACGTTCTTAAACCTGTTTCTTCTTTAAGCGGTGGACAAAAGGCACGTTTAGCTCTCGCAAAACTTATGATGCAAAAATCAAATGTACTTATTTTGGACGAGCCGACCAACCATTTAGATTTAAGCAGCAAAGAAATTTTAGAAAATGCGCTCATTGATTTTCCAGGAACAATTTTATTTGTTTCCCATGACCGCTATTTCATTAATCGCATTGCCACAAAAGTTCTTGAGTTATCCCCAGGCGGAGCAGAGGAATACCTCGGTGATTACGATTATTATGTAGAAAAGAAAAATGAAATGCTCGAACGCGCCGAACTTGAAGAACTAGAAACAAATAAACCTGTACAAAAACAAGTGGCGCAAGAAAAATTAAATTACATCGAAGAAAAAGAACGTAAAAAGCAAGAACGCCAACGTATGCGTAAAATTGAAGAACTAGAAGAAAAGATTGCAACAATTGAAGAACAAATTATGGCATTAGAAGAACAACTTTGTCTTCCAGAAGTATATGCTGATTACGAAAGAGCCAGTGATATTACAACAGAAAAACAAACACTTCAAGAACAATTGGAAGCATGTATGGAAGAGTGGGAAGAATTACAACTGTAAAAAGGTCAGTGGTTACACTGATCTTTTTATTTATCCACAGAAATATTCACATATCCACCTCTGTATTTTCAGGAAAAACAAAAGTTTTCCACATTATCCACAAAAACAATAATATTTACCCACAATTTATACTCACAAAAAAACCTATATTATCAACAGATAATATAGGTTTTATCCACAGGTTGTGGTTAATTCTGTGTATAAAATTATAACTTTTATCAAAAAAAGATTTTTCTATCCACATACCTTTATATAAATTGCTGCTATGTAGAATATAACAAGATTACTTCTTTTGTTTTACAACCCCGCATATGGCAGGAAAAGGCCCTGACCGCTCCTATGCACGGCTAGGTGCTCTTGTCCTCCCTAAATGCATTTATAAATGTTCTCTTACATTATGATTCAATATCCAAACCAGGGTTTGCATTTAATGCTAACGTTGCCCTCTTTCCCTGTTCATATGCAATCGTACCAGCAGCAGCAATCATAGCCGCGTTATCTGTGCATAAGGATAGCGGAGGAATGATAAGTTCAACATTTTCTTTCTTTGCAAACTCTTCCTCTAAGCGCGCCCGTAATCCTTTATTGGCTGCTACCCCGCCCGCAAGAAGTACTTGCTTTACGCCATATTCTTCTGTCGCTCTTATTGTTTTTGTTACTAACACATCAATTACACTTGCCTGGAAGCTAGCAGCTAAATCTTCAGGGGTAAGTTCTTCTCCGCGCTGTTTTGCGTTATGCACAGTGTTAATAACTGCGGATTTTAATCCACTGAAACTAAAATCATAAGAATCCGGCTCAAGCCATGCACGAGGCAAATCAATTGTCGGCTCTCCTTCATGAGCAAGACGATCAATATGCGGTCCACCTGGATATGGTAATGATAACGTACGTGCTACTTTGTCGTACGCTTCTCCTGCGGCATCATCACGCGTTTCTCCAATGACTTCAAATGAACCATGCTCTTTCATATAAACAAGCTCTGTATGCCCACCTGATACAACGAGAGACAGTAATGGAAATTGTAGTTCTTGTACTAAACGATTCGCATAAATATGTCCTGCGATATGATGCACACCAACTAAAGGAATATTATGCGCAAAAGCTACTGCCTTTGCTGCATTCACCCCAATTAACAATGCACCAACGAGGCCTGGTCCTTCCGTAACAGCAATTGCATCAATATCTTCAAATGTCACATTCGCTTCTTTTAATGCTTCTTCTAACACAACCGTTATTTGTTCCACATGGTGGCGAGATGCAATTTCTGGAACAACCCCGCCAAACCGTTTATGACTTTCAATTTGCGAAGCTACAACGTTCGCTAAAATATCTCGTCCATTTTTCACAACTGCTACAGCCGTTTCATCACAGCTTGTTTCAATACCAAGAATAATCGTATCTTTTTTCATCATAAATTCACCCACATTACAAGACCATCTTCATAATTGTCTGTATAGTATCTCTTACGAATTCCGCCATTTTGAAAACCAAATCTTCGATATAACTTTTTCGCAACCTCATTTGAAACACGTACTTCAAGTGTCATTGTCTTTGCTCCCAAAGCTCTCGCTTTGTTCATTACATCTTGTAATAATGCTTCTCCAAGCCTTAGACCACGGTATTGGGGCAATATAGCAATGTTCGTGATATGTGATTCATCAAGAATAATCCAAAGTCCGCAATAGCCTATAATTCCTTCCTCTGTTTCGAGCACAATATAGTGCGCATACTCATTCATGTTTAATTCTCGTTCAAATGCTTCAGCAGTCCAAGGCGTCGTAAATGAAGATTCTTCAATCACAACAATTTGTGGTATGTCTTCTTCCTTCATATTCCTAAGTGTAATATTCATTTATAAGACTCCTACTTATTTTGACTTTCTAACCATTTTGCCTCTGCTTCTGCTAAACGAAGATAACTTGGTACGAATGTATGCACTGATTGCTCTTCTTTCTGTAAGCCTAAGAAAGCCAATTCACTTGGACGTGGATTATGTTTCGTCGGCGCAGCAAATACAGCTTGATCCCCTAACTGCTCTACAATTGTATCTTTATGTTGTTCTACATCGTTTCCGATAAATAAAATAGATTGCCCCATCTCTTTTAACATGTGAAGCCAATCAGCAATAAGAATAATACGATCTTCTTTCACGGATTGTAACTCTTGTTCTCTATATGTATATAGTCCTGTATAAATTTGCTGACGACGCCCATCAAATAACGGACAAATGTATCCGGGGAAATTGGTTCCGTTTGCTGCTAATACTTCTAAGCTTGATACACCAACAATCGGAATTTGCAGTGACCAGGCCAATGTTTTCGCTGCTGTTACACCAATACGAACACCTGTATAAGAGCCCGGACCAGCTGCTACAACGATTTTATTTAATTCTTTTGGTTTCACATTACATTCTTTTAAAAGTTTCTCTACTGCTGGCATCAAACGCACAGAATGGTTTTTTGTTAAATTTGTAATGATCTCCCCTACAACAGTATTCCCATCAATAAGAGAAACTCCCATTACGTAGTTAGAAGTATCAATTGCTAGTACTTTCATTTTGTAATAGCTCCTCACATAATCTAATATAACGTTCTCCGCTCGGCTCTAATACAATTTTCCTTGTACTATCTCCCTCGTGGAATAAACTAATTTTTAAAAGTGAAGATGGTAAAAAAGCCTCTATTAAATGTGCCCACTCCACCACTGTTACACCTTCACCATAAAAATATTCATCAAAACCTAAATCTTCTTCGCTCTCTGCTAATCGGTATACATCCATATGATACAGCGGTAATCGTCCTTTGTATTCTTTAATAATATTGAAAGTCGGGCTATTTACAACACGTTTTACACCAAGACCTTTTGCAAGACCTTTTGTAAATGTCGTCTTACCTGCACCTAAATCCCCTTCTAAAATCAAAACATCCTGCGCCTCAACTAATTGTCCAAGCTTTTCTGATAAATTTTGTGTTTCTTCTGCAGACATTGTCGTTATTTCATATGTATTCAAAGGTTTCACCTACCTTACTGTTAGTATTCTCTGCTCTTTATTATACAGATTTTTTATTTTTGTTTCAGTTTCAAATATATAAAAAAGACCTTAGGAGTTGTCCTAAGGATAAGATTGACTGTCTTATAAGTTTAAATTAAAGTAAATAAAAAAATACGAAACATATTGTTTCGTTCTTTAATTTATATAAATGGCGGTCCCGACCGGGGTCGAACCGGCGATCTCCTGCGTGACAGGCAGGCATGTTAACCACTACACCACGGGACCATTTGGTTGCGGGGACAGGATTTGAACCTGCGACCTTCGGGTTATGAGCCCGACGAGCTACCAGACTGCTCCACCCCGCGATGATAAAAATAAGCCTGGCAACGTCCTACTCTCACAGGGACAAAGTCCCAACTACCATCGGCGCTAGAGAGCTTAACTTCCGTGTTCGGTATGGGAACGGGTGTGACCTCTCTGCCATCATTACCAGACTTATGAAGGTATATTCCTTCAAAACTAGATAACATTTGCTTCATATTGTTTGATTAAGTCCTCGATCTATTAGTATTCGTCAGCTCCACGTGTCACCACGCTTCCACCTCGAACCTATCAACCTGATCATCTTTCAGGGATCTTACTAG
>NZ_JQKQ01000051.1:0-15634 GCF_000746135.1 Bacillus sp. UNC322MFChir4.1 | reverse complement strand
CATCTAAGCATGAAGCCCCCCTCAAGATGAGATTTCCCATAGCGTTAAGCTAGTAAGATCCCTGAAAGATGATCAGGTTGATAGGTTCGAGGTGGAAGCGTGGTGACACGTGGAGCTGACGAATACTAATAGATCGAGGACTTAATCAAATAATATGAAGCAGATGTTATCTAGTTTTGAAGGAATATACCTTCATAAGTCTGGTAATGATGGCAGAGAGGTCACACCCGTTCCCATACCGAACACGGAAGTTAAGCTCTCTAGCGCCGATGGTAGTTGGGACTTTGTCCCTGTGAGAGTAGGACGTTGCCAGGCAAACGAAAGACGAGTCAGTGGACTCGTCTTTTTTTATTTCCTAAGAAATCACAGGATGTTGACTCATTAGATATAAATAAATATAGTACGGCACTTTTTCGGCTGTAATAGCTAGAAATTGAAAGATAAACGGATAATCTTCAGAAGCATAACTCCCAAGTAAATCGTACCACCAGTCCGTTTCATAGCGGGAAATCATACTTAGGTTATATAGCAAAAGATAGTGTATAAGTAATTCAGGGAGAGCAGGAACCGTTTCACTATTAGCAGGTAAATAATAAGTATTTGTATAGTGATTATATGTAAGGGGAGAGCTGTATAATGGGTTCCATTCTTTTATAGAAGCTGAGAAATACAAATGTGAATCACTTTCTTTAAAGTTTGTATATTGAACGTTAAGGTGCTTCCCGATTCCTTCCATATATCGTATAAACCGTTCTTCTGTCATATGAAAAGTATCTAAAATATGAGTTGGAAAAGTAACGATATTTTCCGTCACTTCTTTTAACTGAAATAGGTTATTCTTTCTTTTGCTCTGTCGGAATAAATCCGCTAATTCAGCGATCCGCTGCATCAACCCTTCCATTGTATATTTTTCTCCTTCTAAATGTTTCATGTGAAACATTTGTTCCGCAACGTGAGTGAATAGTCCGTGTTTTTGAATTTTCACTTCGTCATCTAGAAATTGATAACTCTGTTTTTTTCTCTTCCTTGTTGTAACCCCATGTGCTAATACAGAAGTGGATTCTGGATAATTGGGATCCACTGTAAGCAAACAAGCTTTTAGAAGTTGACTCATTCCATAAAACAGTAATACCGGCTTAATAGAAATTGGAGCTGTATTACATAATTGGTAATAGTTTTTCCCGTGTTCTAAGTGATAAATAAAGGAATAACAATTTTCAAAGCTTTTTTTCTCAGTATTTGTATTACCTAATTTTTTGTAGCAATGGGTAAGATAATGTTGCGTGTGAGTAGACGAAAGAAAGAAGCTTAATTTCTGCCAAATGATTGTGGAATGCTGCATATATACTCTCCTTTAATTTTTTAGAAAATTCTAACATATAAAGTCTTTCTTGACAGTATTTTAACCAATTGTTAAGCTACTAATAATAATTTCAGGTATCATGGGGGGAATCATTTATGTGGGAATCTAAATTTGTTAAAGAAGGTTTAACGTTTGATGATGTATTACTTGTGCCAGCTAAGTCAGAAGTATTACCACGAGAAGTAAGTGTAAAAACGGTTTTATCTGAAACATTACAATTAAATATCCCTTTAATTAGTGCGGGTATGGATACGGTAACAGAAGCTGATATGGCAATCGCAATGGCTCGTCAAGGTGGACTTGGTATTGTCCATAAAAATATGTCTATTGAACAACAAGCTGAACAAGTAGACAAAGTAAAACGTTCTGAAAGCGGCGTTATTACAGATCCTTTCTTTTTAACTCCGGAACATCAAGTGTATGATGCAGAACATTTAATGGGGAAATACCGTATTTCAGGTGTTCCAATTGTAAATAATACTGAAGAGCAAAAGCTTGTCGGTATTATTACAAATCGTGATATGCGTTTTATCCAAGATTATTCTATTCTGATTTCTGATGTAATGACGAAAGAACAATTAATTACAGCTCCAGTTGGTACAACATTAGAAGATGCTGAAAAAATTCTACAACAACATAAAATTGAAAAACTCCCTCTTGTTGATGACAACGGTGTATTACAAGGTCTTATTACAATTAAAGACATTGAAAAAGTAATCGAGTTTCCAAACTCTGCAAAAGATAAACAAGGTCGTTTATTAGTTGGTGCAGCTGTTGGCGTAACAGCTGATGCAATGCAGCGTATCGATGCGTTAGTAAAAGCAAACGTAGATGTAATTGTTCTAGATACTGCACATGGACATTCAAAAGGTGTATTAGACAAAGTAAGAGAAGTTCGTGAAAAGTATCCAAACCTAAATATTATTGCTGGTAACGTTGCGACAGCGGAAGCAACTCGCGAATTAATTGAAGCAGGTGCAAATATTGTTAAAGTAGGTATTGGACCGGGTTCTATTTGTACAACACGCGTTGTAGCTGGTGTTGGTGTCCCTCAATTAACAGCAGTGTATGATTGTGCAACGGAAGCTCGTAAACACGGTATTCCAGTCATTGCTGATGGAGGCATTAAATATTCTGGTGATATTGTAAAAGCATTAGCAGCTGGTGCACACGTTGTTATGCTTGGTAGCATTTTTGCTGGTGTAGCAGAAAGTCCAGGAGAAACAGAAATTTATCAAGGACGTCAATTTAAAGTGTACCGCGGCATGGGTTCTGTTGGAGCAATGGAAAAAGGAAGTAAAGATCGTTACTTCCAAGAAGGAAACAAAAAACTTGTTCCAGAAGGAATTGAAGGCCGTGTTCCATATAAAGGTCCTTTAGCAGATACAGTACACCAATTAGTTGGTGGATTACGTGCAGGTATGGGATATTGCGGTGCAGCTGATTTAACATTCTTGCGTGAAAATGCACAGTTTATTCGCATGTCGGGTGCTGGATTACGTGAAAGCCATCCGCATGATATCCAAATTACAAAAGAAGCGCCAAACTATTCATTATAATGTCTCATATAAAAATAGGCAGAGATTTAGTATCTCTGTCTATTTTTTTTTGATTGTGTTAGAATAACGTTTATGTGAGTACAAATATATTGGGGGTAACAACAGTGACAGGTATGTTCCGTAAGCAAATGATTGTGATTGTAACGGCACTTACACTATTCTGCAGTATGTTTTTTACGTACAGCAGCGCGTTTGCAGAAACAAATTCTGCGTTGAATGTTGAAGCAGGTGCGGCAATTTTAGTGGAAGCGAACTCTGGAAAGATTTTATATCAAAAAAATCCAGATGAACAACTAGCAATTGCTAGTATGACAAAAATGATGAGTGAATACTTAGTTCATGAAGCGGTAGCAAAAGGTAAAGTTAAGTGGGATCAAAAAGTTAAGATTTCTGAGTATGCTCATATAATTTCACAAGATCGTTCTTTATCAAATGTTCCTTTAGAAAACGGTGGTACATATACCGTAAAAGAATTATATGAGGCAATGGCAATTTATTCTGCTAATGGTGCAACAATTGCTTTGGCTGAATTAATCGGTGGCTCAGAAGGCAATTTTGCTAAAATGATGAATGATAAGGCAAAGGAACTAGGATTACAAAATTATAAATTTGTGAATTCTACAGGATTAATTAATAAGGACTTAAAAGGAAAACAACCTGAAGGTACAGGTCCAGATGAAGAAAATAAAATGTCTGCTAAAGACTGTGCTTTATTAGCACAACATTTACTTCAAGATTATCCGAAGGTTCTTGATACAGCAAAAATCCCAAAAAAGACATTCCAAAAAGGTGGAAAATATCCAATTGATATGGCGAACTGGAATTGGATGTTAAAAGGGTTAGTTAAGGGCTATGAAGGCGTAGATGGCTTAAAGACAGGTCATACGGATGAAGCTGGTTATTGCTTTACAGGTACAGCAGAGCGTAATGGTATGCGTTTAATTTCTGTTGTTATTAAAACAAGTTCTGAGACAGCACGTTTTGATGAAACGAAGAAACTATTTGATTATGGTTTTACAAATTTCCAAATGAAAACAATATATCCAAAAGGTTCTCAAGTAAAAGGTCATGAAACGGTTCATGTAAATAAAGCAAAAGATACAGAGGTATCAGTGCAGACGAAGGAAGAAATTGTACTTCCAATGCCAAAGGGTAGTCAGACTATTTATAAAGCAGATTTTAAAGCAGTAAGTAAAGAAAAAGAAGCACCAATTAAAAAAGGTACAACACTTGGTTATATGAATGTATCAGCAAAAGATGCTAATGATGTAGGATTTTTAACTGGTAAATCCATGCAAGTAGATCTTGTAACAAAACAAGAAGTAGAAAAGGCGAATTGGTTTGTTCTTTCTATGCGAAGCATTGGTTCTTTTTTTAGCGGTATATGGAATGGTACAGTTGATACTGTAAAAGGTTGGTTCTAAAAGCTCCCGATAAGGGGGTTTTTTTTCTATTTTTCGCACCGACTTAATCCTAGGCATTCGCGGACGGTTGTTCCCACTCAAGATTTAGAGAGAAGCCCAAAAGATCGGTGGAGAGTAATTGCTGGTATGCGCTAGGTTAAGCGGGCTTTCCGTCATTTGGGAGGGGGAAATCCTTACCGATGGAAGTTTCACTTTATTGAAAAAAATAGTAGACAAATCTCCAATAGATAATGGTAGAATGTAAGAGTATTCTTAATTTTCGCCTTGAGCGAGGAAAAAGCAATTCACCTAGGGGGGTTTTTTGTACATGTTAAATGTAACAGGAACAGAGCGCGTAAAACGTGGAATGGCAGAAATGCAAAAAGGCGGCGTCATTATGGACGTAGTCAACGCTGAGCAAGCAAAAATTGCAGAAGCAGCAGGTGCAGTTGCTGTTATGGCATTAGAACGTGTTCCAGCTGATATTCGTGCAGCAGGCGGCGTTTCGCGTATGGCAGATCCAACAATTGTAGAAGAAGTAATGGGTGCTGTATCAATTCCAGTTATGGCAAAATGCCGTATTGGTCATCTTGTGGAAGCGCGTGTACTTGAATCGTTAGGGGTAGACTATATCGACGAGAGTGAAGTATTAACTCCAGCTGATGAAGTATACCATTTAAATAAACGTGATTACACTGTCCCATTTGTATGTGGATGCCGTGATATTGGTGAAGCAGCACGTCGTATTGCTGAAGGTGCATCAATGCTTCGTACGAAAGGTGAACCTGGAACAGGGAATATCGTAGAGGCTGTACGCCATATGCGTCAAGTAAACGCAGAAATTCGTCAAGTTGCGAATCTACGTGAAGATGAATTAATGACATATGCAAAGAATACTGGTGCTCCTTATGAAGTATTACTTGAAATTAAGCGCCTTGGTCGTTTACCAGTTGTAAACTTTGCAGCAGGCGGTGTTGCAACACCAGCAGATGCTGCATTAATGATGCAACTAGGTGCAGATGGCGTATTCGTAGGTTCTGGTATTTTCAAATCAGAAAACCCAGAGAAATTTGCACGTGCGATTGTTGAAGCAACAACGCATTATGAAGATTATGAATTAATTGCTCGCCTTTCTAAAGGACTAGGTAATGCAATGAAAGGTGTTGAAATTTCAACATTATTACCAGAACAACGCATGCAAGAGCGCGGTTGGTAATTAAAGGAGTTTTTGAAATGGTTACAATCGGTGTATTAGGACTTCAAGGAGCGGTTCGTGAACATGTACGTGCAATAGAAGCAACTGGTGCACAAGCAGTGATTGTGAAGCGTACAGAGCAATTAGAGGAAGTAGATGGCCTTATTTTACCGGGCGGTGAAAGTACAACAATGCGCCGTCTTATTGATAAATATAGTTTCATGGAACCTCTTCGTGAATTTGCTAAAGCAGGAAAACCGATGTTTGGTACATGTGCAGGTATGATCTTACTTGCAAAGAACCTTGTTGGATATGAGGAACCACATATTGGTGTAATGGATATTACAGTTGAACGTAATGCGTTTGGCCGCCAAAAAGATAGCTTTGAGGCTGCTCTTTCGATGGAAGGAGTAGGCAAAGACTTTGTTGGCGTATTTATTCGTGCGCCTTATGTTGTGGATGTAGAAGATCATATCGAAGTATTATGCACATATGAAGATCGTATGGTCGCGGTTCGTCAAAATCACTTATTAGCAGCGTCTTTCCATCCAGAATTAACAGATGATCATCGTGTCACAGCTTACTTTGTAGAGATGGTAAAGGAAGCGAAAATGAAAAAAGCTGTATAATTGACTTGAAACTTGTGTAAGATTATAGTAAATTGATGGTAACTATTTTATATGATAAATGTGTTGATAGGAAGTAGTAGCAAGAGACGTTTCTTATAGAGAGTCGGTGGTTGGTGAAAACCGATAGAAGCGACTTGTGAATCCATCCTGGAGTGAAGTGTGGAACAGTCTGTTGACTAGTAAGCATTTCCGGTAAAGAGCCGTTATCTCTACTTGAGAGGAAAGCAATTATGCTTTCAATTAGGGTGGCAACGCGGGTTAACTCCCGTCCCTTTGTTATAGGGACGGGAGTTTTTTGTTTTTGTAAAAATAAAGGAGGAAATAGCATGCTTGATATTAAAATTTTGCGTACAAACTTTGAAGAAGTAAAAGCGAAACTACAACATAGGGGCGAAGACTTAACAGACTTTGGGCGTTTCGAAGAATTAGATATAAAAAGAAGAGAGTTACTTGTACAAACGGAAGAGCTAAAAAGCAAACGTAATGAAGTATCTCAACAAATTTCTGTATTAAAACGCGAAAAGAAAGATGCAGAGGCGCTTATCTTAGAAATGCGTGAAGTAAGCGATAAAGTTAAAGACCTTGATAATGAGCTTCGTACAGTTGAAGAAGATCTTGAGAAATTAATGTTATCTATTCCAAATATTCCACATGAATCTACACCAATTGGCGAAACGGAAGATGATAATGTGCAAGTTCGTGCGTGGGGAGATGTTCCAGAATTTACGTTCGAACCAAAGCCGCATTGGGATCTTGCAACAGATTTAGGAATGCTCGACTTTGAACGTGCTGGGAAAGTAACAGGTAGCCGCTTTGTATTCTATAAAGGAGCAGGTGCAAAGTTAGAACGTGCTTTATTTAACTTCATGCTTGATCTTCATACAGAGGAACATGGCTATGAAGAAATTTTACCTCCGTATATCGTAAATCGTACAAGTATGATTGGAACAGGGCAACTTCCAAAGTTTGAAGAAGATGCGTTTCGTATTGAGAGTGAAGATTATTTCTTAATTCCTACAGCTGAAGTACCTGTAACAAACTTGCATCGTGATGAAATTTTAAATGGTGAGCAATTGCCAATTCGTTATGCAGCGTTTAGTGCATGTTTCCGTTCTGAAGCAGGATCTGCTGGTCGTGATACACGTGGTTTAATTCGTCAGCATCAATTTAATAAAGTAGAGCTTGTGAAATTTGTAAAACCTGAAGATTCTTATGAGGAATTAGAAAAATTAACAAATGACGCAGAGCGCGTATTACAGTTATTAGGTCTTCCATACCGTGTGATGAGCATGTGTACAGGGGATTTAGGATTTACAGCAGCGAAGAAATATGATATTGAAGTATGGATTCCTAGCTACGGCACATATCGTGAAATTTCTTCTTGCAGTAACTTTGAAGCATTCCAAGCACGCCGTGCAAATATCCGTTTCCGTCGTGACACAAAAGCGAAGCCAGAGCCTGTTCATACATTAAACGGATCTGGGCTTGCAATTGGCCGTACGGTAGCTGCTCTTTTAGAGAATTACCAACAAGAAGATGGTTCTATTATTATTCCAGAGGTTCTTCGTCCTTATATGGGAGGAAAAACAGTAATTAAATAAATTCATTTTTATAAATATACACCTAGTGTTATTTTAGGATAACAATATCTTTAACTATTTAGTAGAGTAGAATATGTTTTATGAAAAAGGAAAGAGACAAAATCTCTTTCCTTTTTATATTATCTATTATAGTAGGGTTGACGAACTGTTTTTCTTTTGATATTATATTCCATGTCATAATCAACACGGAGGAATACCCAAGTCCGGCTGAAGGGATCGGTCTTGAAAACCGACAGGCGGTGTAAGCCGCGCGGGGGTTCGAATCCCTCTTCCTCCGCCATATATAATTGACAACAGCGCATATAAGTGGAGATTGGAGAACTCGTTACCAACACGTAACGAGTTTTTATTTTAACCAATCAGGAAGTAGCGTATAGGAGAATGAATCTCTTATAGGAACACTCATATTCCGAGGATTATCTTCATAGATATGAAAGGAGCTACCATGGCCATGGATATTATTATACAAACGTTTCCGCTTGACGGAAAAACACTATATTATGTACAATGCCCCGTTTGCAAGAAAAATAAAATTTTAAACAGTGCTGCAAACGTATCTCGTATTGTAAGTGATGAAACTTTTCGTAAACTTTGTGGTTGCATCTGTGATGTGAAAGAAGAAGTGAAGAAAGTAGAAACGCCAAAACAAGTTGAGAAAAAAGCAGATTCAAAACGTAAAGTAATTACAGCCGTTATTAACGGGAAAGAAATGACGGTAAAAGAAATTGCTGAAACATATAGTATTAGTGTGAGCACTGTACGTCAGCGTATTAATGCAGGAAAACCAGAGAGCGAAATTATTGCTCCAACAAAAAAGAAAAACTAAGTTCATAGGAAAAACCCGTGCGATTGCACGGGTTTTTTATTTTACAAGTTTACGCGTTTGTTGTAAGAAATGACCAATTTTCTTAATGATAGGTTCAATTGAGTTTTCGTTTTGTAAAATATCATATTCATTAATATTAAGACGCAATACAGGACAAGCGTTAAAGTTATTAACCCAATTTTCGTAGCGTTCATGCATTTCTTTCCAATATTCAATTGGTGTTTGTTGTTCCATTGGTCTTCCGCGTTCTTTGATACGATCAATGATATCTTCAAATGATCCTTCTAAGTAAATCAGTAAATTAGGATGTGGGAAGTAGGGTGTCATAACCATTGCATCAAATAAGCTTTTATATGTTTCGTAATCTGTAGCGGTCATTGTTCCTTTTTCATAATGCATCTTGGCGAAAATTCCCGTGTCTTCATAAATAGAACGGTCTTGAATAAATCCTCCGCCATATTCGAAAATCTTTTTTTGTTCCTTAAAGCGTTCTGCTAAGAAGTAAACCTGTAAGTGGAAGCTCCAACGTGTGAAGTCTCCGTAAAATTTATCTAAATATGGATTAGAGTCTACTTTTTCAAATGATGTACGGTAACCAAGTGCATTTGCTAGGGCATTTGTCATTGTAGATTTTCCAACACCGACTGTTCCGGCAATTGTAATAACAGCATCATTTGGAATATCATATTTTTGTCTCAAATTCATTACTGGTTAATCTCCTTTGTCAGTGTATTTTGTAATGCTGATAAGATTACATTTAAGTCCGATTCATTTTTTACAAAATCCATGTTATCTCCATTAAATTTTAATACAGGGATGTCTGGATGATCTTTTTTGAACGTTTCCATTGCTAATTCGTAATCTTTAATGAGTTGCAATAAATAATTAGGATCTATATTTTTTTCGAATTCACGTCCACGCAGTGCGATTCGTTTTTGCAGTGTTTCTAAACTTGCTGTTATATACACGATGACATTGGGAACTGGCATATCTTGTGTTAAGATACGATAAATTTGCATGTATTTCTCATATTGGGCACCATGTAATGTTTGAGATGCAAAAATTAAGTTTTTGAATATATGGTAATCTGCTACAACAGGTAGATGCTCTTTTAAATATTTTGTATCAATGTCTTCTAATTGCTTATATCGGTTGCATAAGAAAAACATTTCTAATTGAAAAGCCCATTCTTCGATATCCTCATAAAATTTTCCTAAAAAAGGATTTTCATCAACGATTTCTTTTAATAAATGGAGTTGCATGTGAGCCGATATCGCTTTCGCGAGTGAAGTTTTTCCGACGCCAATGGGTCCTTCAACTGTAATAAATGGTACTCCAGTCACGCTGTTGCCTCCTCTCAAAGTATAATTTGAAACGAATAAAAAGCACAAAACAGAACTATTGTAGCATAAGAGGAGTGAGAAAGGGTTAGTTTGTCATAAAAAGTTAAAAATTGAGATGAGCTCGCAATGCGCCCTCATCTCAAGGTTGAGAGAGGCTTTACGTTATTACAGTTGTAAATGAAATGATGAAGAAGTGTTTGCCTTTAAAGTGGTTTGCATAATACGCAAGGCATGTTTGTTATCTTGATCGCAATTGGAGGCAATACAATCTTCAGGTACATATAATTGATAATTTCTCATATGAGCATCATTTGCGGTGAAAAGGATGCATATATTTCCAGCCACTCCTGTTAGGATAAGATTTTCTATTTTTAAATGACCTAATAATGAATTTAGGGGTGTTTCATAAAAAGCGGAATAATGTGGTTTAATAAAAATATAATCATCATTTGCAGGTGCAATCTTTTTTATAATGTCTTGACTGTATTCATTTGTGCAATGGGTGATGAGTTCAGTAATATCAGCTCTCCATAAATGGTAATGATCATTTACGTAAATAATGGGACAGCCGGAATTTTTCATTTTTTGTTTAAGTTGTAAAATCGATTCTGTAATCTTTTTGCATTTTCGTGCTAAGATAGGTCCGTGTGAAAATTGGAAGTCATTAATCATGTCGATAATAAGAAGTGCGGTATTTTTCATATGTAATCTCCCTTCCTTTCTCTTTAGAATGGATTGAATATAGAAAAGTTATTTGCGATGAAAGGATTTTGTTATGGAACAAGATATTTATTTTATGAAACTTGCGATAGAAGAGGCAAAAAAGGCTGAAGAAATACAAGAAGTACCAATTGGTGCGGTTGTTGTTGTGGATGGTGAAGTAATAAGTCGTGCGCATAACTTACGTGAAACAGAACAACGATCAGTCGCTCATGCTGAATTATTAGCAATTGATGATGCTTGCAAAAAATTAGGGACTTGGCGTTTAGAAAATGCAACGTTATATGTCACATTAGAGCCGTGCCCAATGTGTGCTGGTGCCATTGTATTATCACGTGTAAAACGTGCTGTATATGGTGCGGTAGACCCAAAAGGTGGATGTGCTGGTACATTAATGAATTTATTGACAGAGGAACGGTTTAATCATCAATCTGAAGTTGTGGCCGGTGTATTAGAAGAAGAGTGCGGAAGTTTATTAACAAATTTTTTTCGAGAACTACGTAAAAAGAGGAAGAAAGAGAAGGAAGAGTTGGATAAAAATACTCTTTGCTGACACGTTGCAATTTTTTTTGAAACAAGTTATACTGAGATTGCCTTTAAATAAGGCAACTAAATATGGTTTTAACTTTGCCGTGCTAAGCGGGGAGGTAGCGGTGCCCTGTACTCGCAATCCGCTCTAGCGAGGCCGAATCCCTTCTCGAGGTTATGTTACTGTAGGGTCTGCCTTAAGTAAGTGGTGTTGACGTTTGGGTCCTGCGCAACGGGACCCCGTGAACCTTGTCAGGTCCGGAAGGAAGCAGCAATAAGCGGGTCTTCTCGTGTGCCGCAGGAGTGCCTGAACCGAGCTAACTGCTTAAGTAACGCTTATGGTACGTAATCGACAGAAGGTGCACGGCAGTTATATATGCATATAAACTCATCCTATATGAATAGGATGGGTTTTTTGTATGGAAAATAACTTTTGGAATCTAGAATCAGAATAGGTTATAATGAAGTGAAACAATAATCAATGGGGGATTTTTATCCCCCATTGATTATTGCTTGGACAAATCAGGCTTTTACGGGCAGTATATCCCACCCAACTTTTTGTTTGAGTTGGTGAGATTGCTGTTTACGAATAGCGGGATAAACAAGAGAATAACCTTTAGGGGAGGCCGTATTTTCGTGTCATACCAGGCGTTATACCGAACATGGAGACCGCAGAAATTTGGAGATGTGGTTGGTCAAAAGCACGTAACGAAAACGTTGCAAAATGCCCTTCTTCAAGAGAAAGCGTCACATGCTTATGTATTCTCTGGCCCAAGAGGAACAGGGAAAACAACAATTGCGAAAGTATTTGCAAAAGCAATCAACTGTGAGCAAGCTCCTACAGCTGAACCTTGTAATCAATGTCCTGCTTGCTTAGGAATTACACAAGGTGCTATTTCAGATGTATTAGAAATTGACGCGGCTTCGAATAACGGTGTAGATGAAATTCGAGATATAAGAGATAAAGTAAAATATGCTCCAAGCGAAGTTCGCTATAAAGTATATATTATTGATGAAGTTCACATGCTTTCGATGGGTGCGTTTAATGCGCTATTAAAAACATTAGAAGAACCTCCGCAACATGTTATCTTCATTTTGGCAACGACAGAACCGCATAAAATTCCACCGACAATTCTTTCGCGTTGTCAGCGTTTTGAGTTCCGAAAAATATCAGTACAAGATATTGTAGAACGATTAACAACTGTCGTGAACAACGAAGGAACAAAGGTGGATGAGGAAGCGCTTCAAATTGTAGCACGCGCCGCAGAAGGCGGTATGCGTGATGCATTAAGTTTAATTGATCAAGCGATTTCTTATAGTGATGAAGTGGTAACGGTAGAGGATGTATTAGCGGTCACAGGTTCCGTTTCACAGCGCTATTTATCGAACCTTGTAGAGAGTATATATGAAAATGATGTATCAAAAGCGTTACGTATTGTTGATGATATTATGAATCAAGGGAAAGACCCGCTTCGATTCATGGAAGACTTCATTTACTATTACCGAGATATGCTTTTGTATCAAACCTCACCGCAGCTAGAGGATATGTTGGAAAGAGTGATTGTTGATGATTCGTTTCAGAAGTTAAGTCAGGATATGCAGCCTGAAATGATTTATGAAATTATTCATACGCTCAGTAAAAGTCAACAAGAAATGAAATGGACAAATCATCCTCGTATTTTTCTAGAAGTGGTTATGGTGCAATTGTGTCAGCAGTTTGCGATGAAAGTAAACGGGGCGGATCGCTTGCAAGTTGTTTTACAAAGAATGCAGCAGTTAGAACAAGAATTAGAGAAGATGAAACAGCATGGTGTACCAGTTTCAATGCAACAAGAGGTAAGGGAAACAAAGGCTACACCGAAGCCAAGCCGTTCTGGTAGTATGAAAATACCAGTTGGTCGTGTTCATGAAGTGTTAAAGCAAGCAACTCGTAAAGATTTAGAGCAGTTGAAAAGCGCATGGGGTGAACTGTTAGAGCGATTGAAAAATTATAATAAGGTTGCTTATGCTGTTTTGTTAGAAAACAGTGAGCCAGTAGCGGCATCTACTACTTCATATGTTCTTGCTTTTAAGTATGAAATTCATTGTAAAATGGCGAGTGAAAATCGAGAAGCAACAGATACGGTAGAGCAAATTCTCTTTGAACTGTTTGGGAAGAATTTGCAAATGATTGCAATTCCTAAAAGTGAATGGGGAAAAATTCGGGAGGGGTTCTTGCAAAATGAAGGTGGTTCTTCAGAAGAAGCAGAAAAACCGAAAGACCCCCTTGTAGAAGAGGCCGTAAAAATAGTTGGAGAGCAATTAATTGAAATAAAAGAATAAAGTATGCCTTAAATGGAGTTTTCTTTCTAAAATGTAAACATCCATTAAGTGAAAACTAGGAGGAGCTATTATGATGCGTGGAATGGGAAATATGAATAACATGATGAAACAAATGCAAAAAATGCAAAAACAAATGGCGAAAGCACAAGAGGAACTTGGTGAAAAAACAGTTGAAGGAACAGCTGGCGGTGGTATGGTAACAGTTATTGCAAACGGCCATAAACAAGTTCTAGAAGTGAAAATTAAAGAAGAAGTTGTAGATCCAGAAGATATTGAAATGTTACAAGATCTTGTATTAGCTGCGACAAATGATGCATTAAAGAAAGCGGAAGAACTATCGAATGCTACAATGGGACAATTTACAAAAGGAATGAATTTACCAGGCGGTATGTTCTAGGAGGTTGGTCATAGATGCACTATCCAGAACCAATCTCGAAGTTAATTGATAGTTTTATGAAATTGCCAGGTATTGGGCCGAAAACAGCGGCTCGTTTAGCTTTTTTCGTATTGGATATGAAAGAAGATGACGTATTAGATTTTGCGAAGTCACTTGTAAATGCAAAGCGAAACTTAACATATTGTTCAGTTTGTGGTCATATAACAGATCGAGATCCTTGTTATATTTGTGATGATTCTCATCGTGATCAATCGGTTGTTTGTGTTGTGCAAGAGCCAAAAGATGTGATTGCAATGGAGAAGATGAAAGAATATCAGGGAGTATATCATGTATTGAATGGTGCCATTTCTCCGATGGAGGGAGTGGGTCCAGAAGATATTAATATTCCTCAGCTGTTAAAACGACTACACGATGAAACGGTACAAGAAGTTATTTTGGCAACAAACCCCAACATTGAAGGGGAAGCAACAGCAATGTATATTTCTCGTCTGTTAAAGCCAACGGGAATTAAAGTGACTCGTATTGCACACGGGCTGCCAGTTGGTGGTGACTTAGAATATGCGGATGAAGTAACGCTATCGAAGGCGTTAGAAGGCCGCAGAGAATTATAAGTAGGAGAAATAATGATGTTTTTTCAAAAAAAAGGGAAGTTGCGCAAGGAATATGATGAAAAGTTAATTGCGCTGTTAGAGCAAGTGAAGATAGAATGGATGCGTCAGAAGAGAATTGTAGAACAAAGTATTGAACCTTCAGAAGATGTATTGTGTCATTTGAAACTGGCGGAAGCAAAGTACTTCTATTTATTGAAGGAAGCGAAAAGACGTCCTGTGAAAATGGAGCAATTATAAAGGGAAACTTTCATCGGTGGGTGTCTTACTGTCAGTTAATACGAAATAAAAGGAAAGTCGAACGGGAAATAGTTTTTCAGTTCGACTTTTTATTTTTAAGGAGAATTTTAACGGTCTTTTTTTTTCTTTTCCCCATACAAATATAGTGTACAAGTTGTAAGGGAGAGGACCGCATGGAACGTAATTTGATTATTGGTGGTATATTAACGTTAATATTTCTTTTGTTAATTGTCGGTGCTCCTACAAAGCCGTTTCGTTTTGTAGGAAGATTAGTTGTCAAAATTGTAGTAGGAGCTTTATTATTGTTTGCTGTAAATATAGTAGGGACACAATTTAATTTTCATCTTCCTATTAATGCTGGCACTACATTTGTTTCGGGTTTTTTAGGTTTGCCGGGTATCGGTGCGCTTATAGTTATTAAATTATACATTTTACCAAGCTAGAAAAATTTTTGTTTTCGAGCTTGGTAATTTTTTTTGAAAATGTGTTGACGTTCAAACTGTTAATGAGGTAAATTAATAAGCGTCGTCAACAACGAAAGAAAAAACAAGTTGACGGTGATAGTTAAATGTGATATCTTATAGAAGTCGCTGAAACGCGATATTGAACTTTGAAAACTAAACGAAACAAACAACGTGAAACGTCAATTTTTATTTATGATGCTAGACAAACTTTATTGGAGAGTTTGATCCTGGCTCAGGATGAACGCTGGCGGCGTGCCTAATACATGCAAGTCGAGCGAACCAATTAAGAGCTTGCTCTTAAGAAGTTAGCGGCGGACGGGTGAGTAACACGTGGGTAACCTGCCTATAAGACTGGGATAACTCCGGGAAACCGGGGCTAATACCGGATAACATTTTGCACCGCATGGTGCGAAATTGAAAGGCGGCTTCGGCTGTC
>NZ_JQKQ01000050.1:0-17256 GCF_000746135.1 Bacillus sp. UNC322MFChir4.1 | reverse complement strand
TACGTGGTTGTCCTTTAAACGGTGCATTACCTTTACTACGTTCATCAAATGGTTCACCATTTTTCCATTTTTTCACCCAAACCTTTAATTGTGTACAACTTCGAATACCTAATCGTTCTGAGAGCCTTTGATAACTTTCGGACCCATTCACATAGGCCCTAACGGCATCTAACTTAAATTCTTCCGTGTAGGATTGAAATTGTTGTCCCTTTTTCGCCATAGAAAAATCCCCTCCAAGTTTCATTCTTTCCTTCATCTTATCATGAAGGTTTTTTTGAATGTCTACTTAAAGGGGATAATACCACGGTACGTTAAAGCTTTATTTTAAAAATCCCAATTCATTAAGTCCCGTAGAGGAGGAGCTGGCAGAAGGATTAGCGAAAATCTTTTCAACGCAGCTTGAACTTGGGGAAGCAGAATTGCAAAGTAAATTGTTGCAAGATGCGGAAATAAAGGCATTGCAAGCACAAATTAACCCTCATTTTCTTTTTAATGCGATTAATACAGTCTCTGCTTTATGTCGTACAGATGTAGAAAAAGCAAGGAAATTATTGTTACAGCTAAGCGTGTATTTTCGCTGCAATTTACAAGGTGCAAGACAGCTTCTCATTCCGTTAGAACAAGAATTAAATCATGTGCATGCGTATATGTCGTTAGAACAAGCGAGATTTCCAAATAAATATGAAGTGAAAATGTATATTGAAGACGAACTGTATAATATTTTGATTCCACCGTTTGTGCTGCAATTATTAATAGAAAATGCTCTTCGCCATGCATTTCCCAAAAAACAGCCTTTATGTCAAGTTGAAATTCATGTTTATGCTAAGCAGGGCAGCGTACATTTCAAAATAAAAGATAACGGACAAGGGATTGAACCAGAGCGATTAGAGCAGTTAGGAAAAGCGGTTGTATCGTCAAAGAAAGGAACGGGAACAGCATTATTCAATATTAATGAACGGTTAATGGGGTTGTTTGGAAAAGATACAACGCTTCATATTGTAAGTGAACTGGAAGCAGGGTCGGAGATTTCCTTTACGATTCCAATTCAAAGAAAAGAGGGAAGCGATATTGAGAATATTAGTAGTTGATGACGAAATGTTAGCACGGGACGAATTAAAATATTTATTATATCGAACGAAAGAGGTCGATATTATTGATGAGGCAGACAGTGTAGAAGAAGCATTAGAGAAATTAATGGAAAGTAAACCAGATCTCGTTTTTTTAGATATTCAGCTGTCGGATGATAATGGATTTGAGATTGCAAATATACTTAAGAAGATGAAGCAGCCACCAGCTATTGTATTTGCAACGGCCTATGATCAATATGCCATTCAGGCATTTGAAGTAGATGCTTTAGATTATATTTTAAAGCCGTTTGATGAAGAGCGCATCGTTCAAACGATTAAGAAGTTTAAAAAACGAAAACAACATGAAATGGAGGAGAAACAAGAAGTACATGCACCTGATGTATCCAGTAGAATGAAAAAATTAGCGCTGTCGATTGATGAATCGATTGTATTAGTGAATATAGAAGATATCGTATATGCTGGATTGTTAGACGGAAAAGTAATTGTGAAAACGATTTGTGATACGTATGCGACGCATGATACGCTTGTCATATTAGAAAAGAGATTGCCACAAATGAATTTTCTGCGTGTACATCGCAGTTTTATCGTAAATATAAATCATATTTCTGAAATCCAGCCGTGGTTTAACTCTACGTATAATTTAATTATGAAAGACGATTCAAAAGTTCCTGTAAGCCGGACATATGCAAAAGAATTAAAGAAGCAGCTTCATATTTAAGAAGCTGCTTTTGGCATTTCATCCTTCTTTTTTTATAACTGATTTCATATATTTGACGCTCTGTGTTGTAAGTGCTTATGGGGGCATTATTCTTAAAAATGTTTAAAGTGAAGAATCTGATTGCAAAAGGATTAGCGTTAGGAACTGCTGGACATGCCCTTGGCGTTGCGTTTGGTATTGAGGTGGGAGTATTACTGCCCGTGAATAGCGGGATAAATATGGATCTTTTATAGAACAAGCTATTTGTAGAGACAGATTTCTATAAATAGCTTGTTCTTTTATGTTACATTAATTGTAATCAACATATAGGGCGAATAGGTCTACGCTCCTTTTCCTAAGCCAGGAGGACCTGGCCGTTTTTATGTCAGATTTTAATGTGCTATCATAAAACTTTTTATTTAGTTTATAATAATACGTTCTGAAAGTACCATTTATATTGTAAAATGAAATTAAGATAAAAATGAATGGACAGGAGAGATCACGCTTCGATTATGCAAATGAAAAACCTGTTTCAAAGCAAAGGATTTCAGAGGATAGTTGTATTAGGGTTACTTGTGCTCATCTTATATGGGATGAAAAGTATGTTTAATTTAATTTTAGTTACATTTATTCTTACGTATTTGATGGATAGATTTCAAAAATTTATTTCTCGCAAGATGGAACATTTCTTACCAATTAATCGGAAAATAATTATTGCATTTTTATATGCAGCATTGATTAGTGGAATCGTTATTACATTATACAAATATGTACCAGTTTTATTGGTGCAAATTACGCAACTTGTGTATCAGTTTAATGTATTTATACGAAACCCACCTGATAATGAGATAATTAAATATCTAGTTTCTGCAATTGACCACGTGGAATTTTCGAAGTATGTGAATCAAGGCGTTGATATTATTTATAGTTCACTAACAAATGTTTGGAAAGTAAGTTTGCAAATTTTACTTTCACTTATTTTAAGCTTATTTTTCTTGTTAGAAAAGTCAAGAATTGTTATGTTTACAGCGAAGTTCAAAGAGAGTAGACTAGCTATTTTCTATAATGAAATTGAGTATTTTGGAAGAAAATTTGCTCGTTCATTTGGAAAAGTGATTGAGGCGCAATTTCTTATTGCGATTGTAAATTGTGTGTTATCAACTATTGCGCTTTGGTTTTTAGATTTTCCGCAACTACTCGGACTAGCTTTAATGATCTTCTTGCTGGGGCTTATTCCAGTCGCAGGTGTCATTATTTCGCTGTTTCCACTTTGTATAATTGCTTATAACACTGGTGGTATGGTGTATATTTTATACGTTTTAATTATTGTAGCAGTCATTCATGCGATTGAAAGTTACTTCTTAAATCCAAAGTTTATGTCAGAAAAAACAAATTTACCTATATTTTATACATTTATGATTTTAATTTTCTCTGAACATTTTTTAGGTGTATGGGGATTGATTATAGGTATTCCAATTTTTATGTTTTTACTCGATGTGTTAGATGTAATAAGTGACGAGAAAGAGGAAACGGTAAATGAGAAATAAAAAGCATCTATTTTGATGCTTTTTTATTTATAACTTATATTTGTATATGCCATACTGTAAGAAAAGATAGTGGGGTGAAGAAGTGGTTGTAAACGAAAAATATGAATTTGCAACATTTGCTGGGGGATGTTTTTGGTGCATGGTATCGCCATTTGAGGAAATGGATGGCATTATAAAGGTTGTATCCGGATATACAGGCGGCCATAAAGAAAATCCAACATATAAAGAAGTTTGCAGAGAGACAACCGGGCACTATGAAGCAGTGCAAATTACGTTTGATCCAGAGCGTATGCCATATGAGCAATTACTTCACTTATATTGGCAACAAATTGACCCAACTGATGTTGGAGGTCAATTTCATGACCGTGGACAATCATATGAAACAGTCATTTTTTATCATAGCGAAGAGCAGCGTAAAGCCGCAGAGGTGTCTAAACGTGAGTTAGAAGAAAGTGGACGCTTTTCGAAACCGATTGTCACGAAAATTTTACCAGCTGCAACATTTTATCTTGCGGAAGAATATCACCAAGGCTATCATAAGAAAAACTCATTTCGATACGCGTTATATCGTCAAGGTTCAGGGCGTGATGCGTTTATCAAAAAATATTGGCCAAAGGATAATACGCATTTAAAGGGAAAGCTTACTGACATGCAATTTTATGTTACGCAAGAAAATGGAACAGAACCACCCTTTCAAAATGAATATTGGGACTATAAAGAGGAAGGTATTTACGTTGATATCGTGTCAGGAGAGCCTCTATTTAGTTCGTTAGATAAATTTGATAGTGGTTGTGGATGGCCTAGTTTTACAAAACCAATGTTATCAGCAAGTATGAAAGAAAAAATAGATGTCAGTCATAATATGACGAGAACGGAAGTACGTAGTAAAGAAGCAGATTCTCATTTGGGGCACGTATTTCCAGATGGACCGGGACCAAATGGTTTACGTTATTGTATTAACTCTGCTGCACTGCGCTTTATTCCTAAAGAGGATTTAGAGAAAGAAGGGTACGGGGATTTTCTTATCCTGTTTAGACGCTAAAAAATATAACAGCCTGTTCCGCTCGCTTTATTTTCGGAACAGGCTGTTATTACATCTGGTGCGATCAATGATTCGGAAATCTCCGGTATCTTTTCGGATGTAAATATTTGATATGCAATGTAAAGAACATTGAATTTTACACGTTTATATACCTATATTGACTTATTGATTACTGCTATGCAGAACAAAGCATGACCTGCACTTGCTTTTTAAACCCTCGCATGTGGTAGGAAAAGGTCCTGATCGCTTCTATACATAGCCAGTCCTTCCCAGGCCATTTTAAAAAATGCTTTTCTGTCGTTTTTTTCTCACATATTGATGAATCATATAGATTCCATAGCTTTGAATAATGAAGAAGCTAGGAATAATAAAATATCGATATCTTGTCTGTATCTCTATTAAAAAATGCACAGCTATATATCCGATAATAAGTAAGAGAAATAATGTATATTGAAGGTTTTTCTGTTTTGTGAAAAGAAGGGATAATAATCCTATCACACCAAATAACATAGTTGCCATATACACATATTTTTCATACTCCATGGATGTATCAATTAATTCTTTTTTATTTAATTGATTTAGACTCCAGTAACCAGCGGAATCAATATCACCCCACATAGAGGAAAATTTATCTCCAAAGAGTGTGAATAGCTTTTCTTTGTCTGCAATTCGCTCTTTAATGAGTTTCATTTCGATTGCTTTTCGTTCTTCGCCTATTTCCAGACTCGTAATTTTTTCAGCATCTGACATTGAATATGTTCCTGTTGTTTCGGAATTGAATCCTATGACAAATTTCCAAAGAGGATCACGATTAGATAAAGGATACTTTGTAACTCCTGTAGCAATGAATATAGAGCTTACGATATAATGGACAGCATAAAAGACAAAAAGAATACCAATAAGTTTCTTTGTTGTAGTAAACATTGTTTTTTTATCTTTTCCAAGAAATTCATGAATGAATAGATAAATGATAACAGCTAATAAGACGAAACTACCTAAAGGGCGCATGATATCACCAAATGCTAGTGCAATTCCGACAAAGATCCAAGTATATTTATTGTGTAAGCTTACTAATAAATAGAATCCTAAATAAAATAAAAATGTTGCAAGGTGTTCATTGGTTAAAACTGAGCTCATCATAATACTTGGAATATAAAAGGCATATAATAGTCCGGCTATACGTCCAGCCCACTCATTAAAAATTTTGCTTGTAATGCCATATACGCATAGTGTAGTTCCCGTACAATAAAGAACATTTAACAACTTTAAAATAAATATATGGTTACCGAATAATTTGATGACGAAAGCTTGATACATCGTAAATCCCAGTTGATACACCCATGTTGTAAAGTATGGAGAACTTGAAAAGCCATAGTTACCGTGAGCGGCTTGTACAGCCGCTTCATACATTAATGCGAAGTCAGATTCAATTGGTGTTGGGATTTTTAAAATCCAAATGAATCGAGTGATAAACGCACAAATTGTTAATAAAATAATAAATATAGTTTTTGAAAAGTATGTATTACAAAGATAGGTTAGCAGTATTAACAAAATCATGCTGATAATTATAATGGGAGCACTAATAAGTGTCCGAACGAATAAAGTTTCTTTAACAGTTAAATAAGAATTCCAAATAGAAAAAGCAAAGATAAGTAAGCACAAAATTACGAGGCACTTTGCTAACAACGAACTGAAACGATTCCATTGTATGTTTAACATGATTCGGTCCCCCCTTGTTGAATAGAATGATTATACAGGAATAAAGCGTACTATTTATCGTGTTTAAGAACTCGAAGTTTTACTTTATCCCGCTATTCGTGGGCAGTAAGCCCGATTGGTGAGGGCTAATAATCAGTGGGGGATGAAGAAAACCCCCGCTGATTAAAGTCTCACTTTATAAGAATACAATTTTTTTTAATAAGGTAAAATGATTTTCAGGAAGAAAAAATAATAAAATATGCCCCTTGTTTTAGACAAGGGGCATGTTTTTATCTCGTTATTTCCGATTGGTTAAAGCTTATTGTTGAGCTGCTTGCTCTGCCCATTCTTCTACGTTCCAAACTTTTGTAATCCAACCTTCATAAAAATCAGGCTCGTGGCAAACAAGAATAATTGTACCTTTATATGCTTTCATAGCACGCTGCAGTTCTTCTTTAGCTGTCACGTCAAGATGGTTTGTTGGCTCATCAAATAATAGCCAGTTACTTTCTGTTGCCATTAATTTGCATAAACGAACTTTTGCTTGCTCGCCACCACTTAATTGGCTCAGTGGACGAGAAATATGTTCATTTTTTAAGCCGCATTTCGCAAGCATTGCACGTACTTGATGCTGGTCCAAGTTCGGGAACGCATTCCATACATCATCAATTGGTGTAATATTTTCAGCCTTAACTTCTTGTTCAAAATAAGCAGGCTCTAAGAAATCACCAAGGCTAATTTTTCCGCTTAGTGGTTTAATTTTTCCAAGGATCGTTTTGAGTAATGTTGATTTTCCGACACCGTTACATCCAACAATGGCAATTTTTTCACCACGTTCAATCGTCATTGTTAATTTCGGTAATAGAGGATGCGTATAGCCGATCTCTACGCCTTCTCCTTCAAAGACAAAACGACTGCTTGCACGGCATTCTTTAAAAGAAAACTCCGGTTTCATAGCAGTTTCTGGACGATCAATGCGTTCCATGCGATCGAGTTGTTTCTGACGACTTTTTGCACGTCCAGTTGTTGAGTAACGCGCTTTATTTCGCGCAATAAAATCTTCTTGCTGTTTAATGAATTCTTGTTGTTTTTGATATGCGTTTAAATGTTGGTTTTTGTGCAGTTCTGCTAGTTCTAAGAACTTTTCATATGTTGCTGTATAACGTGTCATTTTTGAAAATTCAAGATGGAAAATAACATTTACACATTTGTTCATAAACTCTGTATCATGGGAAATTAAAAGGAACGCATGAGGATATTCCTTTAAATAGTTTGTTAACCATTGAATATGTTCAACGTCTAAATAGTTAGTTGGCTCATCGAGTAATAGTACTTCAGGTTGCTCAAGTAATAGCTTTGCAAGCAATACTTTCGTACGTTGCCCACCACTTAGTGCCGCAACATCACGATCTAAGCCAATTGCATCAATTCCAAGACCACGTGCTGCCTCTTCAATTTTAATATCTAATAAATAAAAGCCGCCTGCTTCAAGTGCATCTTGCACTCCCGCCATTTTTTCAAGTAGTTCTTCTAATTCTTCTGGCGACGCTGTTGCCATGCTTTCAGCAATTGTATTTAATTCTTTTTCTTTTTCGAATAAAGGTAAAAACGCATCTGTTAATACATCACGAATAGTTCGTCCAGGTGTTAAAATTGTATGTTGATCTAGGTATCCATAGTGTGTACCAGGTGTCCATTCTACACGTCCTTGGTCATGAATCAGTTGTCCTGTAATAATGTTCATAAATGTTGATTTACCAACACCGTTTGCACCGACTAAACCAACATGTTCTCCCGCTAGTAAACGCATTGATACATCTTTAAATAGTGTACGATCACCAAAAGTATGACCTAGTTTTTCAACTGTTAATAAGCTCATATTGTCCTCCACCCTGTTTGAAATATATAAAACCATTTTAATTTTTCAATATAAAAGTTACTGATACGCAGCATAAAAAATGACCTGCATTCACTTTCTTTAGCCCATGCATGGTCAGATGCTCTCACTTACCTAAAAAAAGACGCTTTAGGTAGGTTTTTTAATTTCGATTTATAATAGTATCTTGAATCATGATACTAAATTCTTAACTATAATGCTATCTTTTATCTTTGAATTATCATGTATTCCTTATGAAAAGGGGGCTGTAACTTTATGGAATTTCCTTATTGCAACAATGTAAACGATAGTTGCGCCTTTGAAAAAAAGAGCAGCTGTCCAATACAGGAACAGTTGCTCTTTTTCTCCCTCTAATCAGTGGGAAATCATGAACACACCAACTAATGGTTCATTTAACTTTATTTAAAATATCCTCTAACAATCCCTTTTAAGCGATTGGTATGGAATTTTCTTTTATCGTTAGAGATGTTTTGCATCGTACGGAACGAGGCAGCGGCAATGGCACGTAAAAAGTAAGGAAATCCATAATGTAAGCGAATGACTCTTCCGAAACCACCGGCATAGGAAATTGCTCTGTTTAATGATTGCTCATTAATGACCTCTTCTTTTACTGGATGATATACGAAAAGGTCTTTCTTAAATAAACCTGTATATCCATTCTTCATACCGCGAAGTACAAAATCGGTTTCTTCACCAGCTCCGTAAATTGTTCCTGCTCCAACCCCTAAGTCTTCATCAAACGTTCCCACATCTTGTACGAACTGTTTCATAAAGAAGAGGGCAAAGGAAGGGCCCATGAATCCGTATTTGTTATTTAAAATAATATCTGTTTTAGGAGCATGTATTAAAGAGCCTGTCCCTTCTACATTTGTTGTGTTGGTAGAAATAAAATGAATGTTTTTATTTTGTTTAAACGTGTATTGAATGCTTTCTAACACATTCGTTTCATAAATACAGTCGTCATCTGGAAAAGCGATAATATCACCATCAGCTACTTTTAATCCTGTGTTCCGCGCACGGGAGAGTCCTTTGATTGGCGTGTATATATAATTGATTGGAAATTTTTCTTTATAGTCATCAAATAAATTAGAGATCGGTGTATCGTTTTGATCGACTACAATGAGTTCAAAGTCTTTATATGTTTGTTTTTCTAATGATTTTAGTAAATCTATAATATCATCACGTCTGCCGCAAGTCGCCATGATTAAAGAGAATTTCAATCGGAACAGCTCCTTTAAAGAAGTTTCATTCGCTTAAACATGCAAGATGGTGTTTTGTTACTTACACTATTTTTTCTTCAGTTTTTCTTTCACTTTATCTAAAAGCGTAAACAATATCTCATCTTTTGTTATCAATAAAATCAATGCATATACACATCCGCAGGTGATGATTGTAACTAGAACAGAAAGGATTTTCCCTGAAATTGTTATACGGATGAGATATGATAATGGTACAAATGTAAGTGAATAGAAGAGATATTTTAGTTTCGACATATCGAATAATGTGTAATTTACTTTTAGTTTCTTTTTTACATATATATATTCCAGTATAACTAGCAAGCAGTATGAAATCGTAGTTGTAAAAATTGCTGTTGTCGGTGTGAATACATGAAAGACGATTAGCGAGATATTTAAAATAAGGTTTAGAAAACCACCAATGAATAAAAAACGTACTAAAATGTTTTCTTTCTTTTTTACGTAAATAATTTGATTCGATAAGATGGATTCGATACCTATTGCAATCATGTATAATGCAAAAGCAACTAACGTGTTACCAGCGTTAGAAAATTCATTTCCTCCGTAAATAACAACAGCTCCATGAGCGATAAGCATTAAGCCAATAGATGCTGGGAATAATGTAATAAAGTACACTTTTGAGATTTTATTTAATAATGATTCATACTCTTTTTCATCTGCATTTCCTGATAAATAAGAGAGCCGTGGAACGGTAACTTGAATTACACTTAACATAAGTGTATTAATAATCGTCATAATTTGAAAAGCCATTACATAGTAAGCAAGTTCGGATTTACCAGCATACTCTCCTAATAAAAATCGGTCTAATTGTGTATACAGGATACTTGCATTTGAAAAGATAACAACTAAAAATAATGGTTTTATATGTCGAACAATGGTTATGTTAGAAAAATCGAACTTAACTTGACGTTTTACATATATAAAACTGATAAAATGGTTTAAAAATGTTGATAAAACTAATAAACTTGCATATTGTTTATAATCATTTGCACCATGAATGAAAATGAATAGAAGGACAACATAAATGAGACGAACAATAACTGTTTTTTTCGCAATGAAATCATAATTTTCATGTGCCTCATTGTACCATTCTACATAAAATAAACTTGAAATAAAGTTGAATCCAAAAATAAGAAGGACAGGAAACTCCTCTTTATTTTCATATCCAATGTAACTAAAAAGTAAAAATGCGATTAAAGCAAGGATACTAGTTGTAAAGTTAATAAGATATAAACTTGTAAATAATTGTGAAGTTTTTTTCTTATTGTTTTTTACTAAGCTAATTTCGCGTAAGCCATATTGATACACACCAAATGTAGCAAAAACAAAGAAATAATTAAAAATTGTTTCGCTAAGGTTAACTGTTCCCATTGAATGAGACCCGAGCATTCGATATGCATATGGTCCTACTAGAAGTGGAAGGATAATATTAAAGGTGTTGAGCAATAGTTTATAAAAAACATTTGATACAATTGATTTTTGCATAATTTCACCTTTCATTGATAGTTCTTAAAATAAAATGCTTTTGCGTTTCTATTGAAAGGAATTCAACATTGGAAGCTAAATTTGTATTTAAGTAATTACGGATATAAGTTTACCGCAGATAAACTTTGTAAAGCAACTGTGGATTCTGTTATTCATTGCACTAAAAATAGCAGATAAGAAAGTTTCGTATTTTCATAAATAAAAAACGAAGCTGACCCAAAAGGTACATAAGTGTCTTTTGAAGTCAGTTTTTTTCTGTTATCAACCGTTCTTTGCAATACATTGGCGATTCGCTGAGCTGAATCATATTGAAAAGTGAAAGGAGCTGACTTTTTAGTCAGCTCCTTCTATATAAGAATAAAGAGGTTGTGAAATTATACACTCCATGGTTTTTGAATTGTTAGTACTTCGGCCATTTCTTTACTCTTTAATCGGTTCATTTTTCGTTTTTCTGCACGCTCTTCACCCGTGTTATATAACCAGAGTTCTTCTGCTGTTTCAGCTATTACACCCGGTACAGAGGCTGGTTTTCCACTATTTAATGCGACGAAAGTGATGAAGCAAGTTGCAGCAATGCGGCGTTCTCCGCCTAATAAATCCTCTGCAACGATTTTTACAAATACTTCCATAGAAGATCTTCCTGTATAACAAACGAATGCTTCATAGCAAACAGAATCGGTTTGATGAATTGGTGTTAAGAAGTCAACAGAATCGATAGAAGCAGTTACACAATGCTGACGGCTATGGCGTGCAGCGGCGATAGAAGCAATGCTATCAATTTCTGCTAATAATTTTCCACCAAATAATGTTTGATGGTTGTTTAAGTCATTTGGGAAAACCCGTGTTGTTTTTATCGCCCTGGACTCTCTCATAAATTTCTTTTCCATATTATCTACTCCTGTTTCGTTTGTTCTCATGATATTCATCAGAACTTAATTTATTTCGTCTATCATTCATTATAAATAATAGCCGGAAGTTTCTCTGTATATAGATTGTAGTGTAAAAGAGATTTCGCTTACATTGCAAGGAGAATATATGACGTTAATAACTTTGTCATAGAAATAGGGTACCAGTATTCTCATTATTCATGATAAAATCGTTTTGTTACAAATACGAAGTTAAGGGTATAGATACCTATTAACAAGAGAAAAAAGAGGTGCGATAGAATAAAGTTATGGACAAGATGCAGATAGGTTTTTCAGCTTTTTTTTACAAGGTAGTAGTTGGACTCATGTTCCTCTTTTTTGCATATTCCTTTTGGTATTCTTTTGGAGAGGTAAAAACTGTTTTTGATGTAAAATCTTCTAGTTTAGCGATTGTAGTAGGTGTTTGTATCATTTTACTTTTGCTGACTACCTCTATTTTACAACATCGATTTACGGATAAACAATTTGTTATTTTTCTCATTTCTGGTACTGTGTTACTCCGGTTTCTATCCATTGTGTTAATGAAAGCTCCAATCGAAAGTGATATGAATGTGATGTATGAAGCTGCTAAACAAGTTGCACAAGGAAATACTATTTTTAGCAGTCTAGAAACTGTAGTTCAATCTCCTTTTATTATGTACGAATCCTTTTTAATTCGCTTTTTCGGAGATGCAACGTTTGTCTTAAAGGTATGTAATGTTTTATATTGCGGAGCTACCGCTTATTTTGTTTATCAGCTTGCTTCAAAACTATTTCATGAAGAATGTGGCCGAATTGCAGCGGTATTATACGCTTTGTATATTCCTAATATCATGCTTTGTTCTGTGTTAACGAATGAGCATTTGGCAACATGTTTATTTTATTTTGCTTGTTACTTACTTATACATAAAGGATTAAGTCATTCGTATATGTGGGGAGTCGCCGTTGCTTTATTTGCTTTCAGTAATATGATTCGTCCATTAGGCTTATTTTTAATTATAGTTCTTGTTTTGTATCTTGTATTAGTAGAAGTTTTGCAAAGTCCAGATAGAAAAGGAATGTTGATTAGACTAGTAGGTGTATGTGTTATATTTTATGGTGTTCATTACGCAGTAAGTTATGCACTTGGAACATCAAGTAATTCGCGATACACTTTTACAAACGAAGGGTATATTCAATCTGTCCTAGTAGGAGAAAATGAAAAAAGAGCAGAACAAGAGAAAAAACAATATAATATGGATTTTATAAACAAAAAGTTGAATAAAATAGAGAAGGATCGTTTTTCTTCTATTCAAATGAGTTTAGGAAATCTAGAGAAACAAGAAATGAAAAGCACCTTTATAAAAGGTGGATATTTTATATACATGATGATTACGATATTTACGGCAATCTCTATGTTACATCTTCTAGTTCAAAAACAGGGAAATAGAAATTATATGCTGTTTCTACTCATAATTGCGAGCCATTTGTGTACAAGGTTTATGAACATGCATATTGTATATGAGGGTGTATTAGTCCCAAGTCTATTGATATTACAAAGCTATGGGATATATGTGATAAATCAGTATTGTCAAAAACTATTTTTTAAAAAGTAAAACTCCTATGATGCACTCATAGGAGTTTTTATGTCGTTCTTTTTATGAAAATAGATCAATGACCTTTATTAATTTTTGCATGCGTTTTAAAAAAGACTGGAAAATGCACATTATAGATAAAAGTTACTACACGTATAACAAATGTTACGAGTAAACAAATATAGAAAGCTAATACGTGTGACCCCATCTCATAAGTTATAAGAAAACTAATTGCACCTAAAATGGAGGCAATGGCATAAATTTCTTTACGAAAGACATATGGGATATCTTGAGCACACATATCACGTAAAATCCCACCACCAATACCTGTAATGACTCCCATAGAAACAACTAAGAAAGAACCATCCATATGATGAGTAATGGCCGCATTTGCACCGATAGCAGTAAATACGCCTAAACCAACAGCGTCTGAAAGCATAATAACAACTTGTAACTTATGAATCCGTTCGAAAAACATACAAGTAAATAGTGCTGCTAAGATACTAATAAAAAAGTAAATTGGTTGAACAAATGCAACTGGAGGTAAGTTTCCAATCATAACATCTCGAATGATCCCACCGCCAAGTGCTGTTGCCACAGACAAACAAAGGACACCAAATAAATCGAGTTCTTTTTTTAAACCTACTAATGTACCAGAAATGGCAGCTGCGATAATACCGAGAAATGTAAATACATCAATTAAAAACATCGCTCCGATCCCTTCCTTCTAAAGATGTTCCAAGGAAAGAATATACACTAAAGTTATAAAAATAACAATTGCTGTTTCGCTACATGTAAAAAAAGTGAAGGAATAAGGAAAGAAAGCGTTTGAAAGTGTCGTTTTCAAAGTTAATACAATGGATATGAGGGAAAATGACGCCATCAAGGATTTTATGATTCAATTAAAATCCCATCTAGTCCATTAAGAACTTATGCTATAATAGGTATTTGGAACGAAGCAACTATATTTATAGGGGGTAAAGATGTTAAATCACAATAGTTTAAGTTATAAATTTGAGCAATTTCTATTGATTTTTATTATATTACAACCAATTATAGATTTACTTACATCGTTTTGTATTTTAGAGCTCAAAATTGATGCGACGGTTGGAGTGATAACGCGTTTATTTGTTATGGCTCTTGGTGGTATTTATATTCTTACACAAGCCCGTATAAAAGAAAATCGAAAATATATTATCTATTTACTTGGGTTAGGAATTGTCCTTGGATTAGGATTTTTAAATAACAAAATGATTAAGAATCCGATGTTACAAATGGAAGATCTTAAGTTTATAGCAAAGGCGTTATATCCATTTGTGATGATAAGTTGCTATATTCTCGTATTTAAGTCATTAAAGACGAAAGAAGCAATGCATACAAAAATGAGAAATTGTGTAGCATATGCAGCTCTAATTATAAATGTAACGATGGTTGCAGCTATTGCAACTGGAACGGATTATAATAGTTATGAATATTTTAAAGAAGGCTCTCGCGGCTGGTTTTTTGCTGGGAATGAACTGGGATCAATTTTAGCAATCATATGTCCAGTGGTTATTTTATATTCTATTGAAAAAACAACAAGTTTAGCAAAAAGCTATTTTTGGATTCCGTCTCTTTTAATCATATTTTCATTGTTTGCGATTGGTACAAAGGTAGGGGCCGGGGCTATTGTCTGTACAGTTGTTATTGCTGTTTTTATGTGCTTTATACAAGCGTTTTTACAACGAAAAGAGTTTAATAAAAAGTCGTATTTGTTAAATGGTTTAATTGCAACAGTTATATTGGCAGGAGTAGCAGGATATTTTCCGTTCTCACCGATATATGGAAATACAGGGATTCATCATCAAGTATTTGAAAAAGTACAAGAGGAAAAAAAGCAACAGAATAACCATGTGAAACAAGAAGAAACGGTAAAAGCGAAAGAGGAAGAGAAAAAGGCTGAGACACAAGCTCTTATTTTTAGTGGGCGTGAATTATTTATGAAAACGTATGAGGATTTTTATAAACAAGCACCTATGTCTCAGAAGTTACTTGGTATGGGGTACGGTGGTAACTTCAAAGATGCCCCAAAATTAATTGAGAGAGATTTCCATGATTGGTTTTATACTTTTGGAATTATCGGTTTCATTTTTCTTATGATTCCGTTTTTGTATTATGGTTTAAGAATTCTAATAGTATTAATAACAAGGTTCCGTGAAATATTTACAGTTAAGTACGCATTGTTAGCTGCAGGTCTTGGATTAGCATTAGGAATTGCGTTTACAGCAGGTCATGTGTTAACGGCACCAGGAGTAAGCATTTATTTTGTCGTATTATTAGCATATTTAATCGTTGATTTAGAAATAGAATAATGGAAAAATAAGAGCTAGCAATATGTTAGCTTTTATTTTTTGCTATATAAAAATCCCTTTCTTTTTGGGTGGACGAGAGTGTCTGGTCATGTGTAGGTGCGATGTTCAAACAAAGAGAGAAAGACAGTAGTAGAGTCTTTTTGTCTGTATAGCCGCAATCTATATGTTAAAAAGTAAAAACGAGAAAATATATTGAATGGAGGAAAAAAGATGAAAGTGTTACATATGAATGCTGGAGCAGAAACAGGCGGCGGAAAAACGCATATTATTTCACTTTTATCGCAATTCCCAAAAGGTGTAGTAGAATTAGCGGTATTTGAAGAAGGTGTAATAGCAAGCGAAGCGAGAGCATTAGGGATAAAAGTACATGTTTTTTCACAATCATCTCGTTATGATATATCTATTCTTTCAAAAATACGTTCTTTTATTAATAAAGAAGGTTTTGATATTGTGCATACACACGGTGCAAGGGCCAACTTTTATCTGTCTTTATTAAGCAGAAAGATAAATGCTAAATGGGTTACAACTATTCATAGTGATCCAACGCTAGATTTTATGAAGCGCGGTTTAAAAGGTTGGGTTTTTACAAAGTTAAATTTACGTTCGTTTAAGAAAGTGGATTTATTTTTTGCTATTACAGAGCGTTTTAAGATGAATACGGTAACGCTTGGTGTACCAGAAGAGAAAATTTGTACAATCTATAACGGAATTGAATATGATCGTACGCCGGCCAAGCCTTATGATGTAAAAGAGAATTTTGATATACAAGAAGATGTATTTACAGCAATTCAGGTAGCCCGTTTACATCCTGTTAAAGGGCATGAAATATTATTTGAAGCGTTGCAAAATATAACAATTCCCAAAATGAAAGTGCTGTTACTTGGTGACGGGCCAATTGAGAATGAATTAAAAGAAGCAGTGAAACAAAAAGGGTTAGAAGATAAAGTTCTATTTTTAGGACATCGTGCAGATGCAAAGAATTTATATGCCGCAGCGCATATCAATTTATTAACATCGTATAGTGAAAGTTTCCCCCTTGTTTTATTAGAAGGGGCAAATCAGCGTTTAACTTCTATTGCTACAGATGTTGGTGATATGTCACAACTGATTGTTGATGATACATATGGCTGGATTATTCCAATTGGTGATGCTGCGGCGCTTGCTCGGGCGTTAGAAGAGGCATATGAAAAGTGGAAAAATGGTGAATTAGTAGAGATGGGTGAGCGATTATATACCCATGCGTCTTCTCATTTTTCATTACGGAATTTATATGAAAATACGTATGAAGCGTATGAAAAGGTTTTGTCCCGCATTAACGGGCAGTAATACTCCCACCTCAAAATTCGGCAAAAGCATTGTCCAGCTCCAGCGGCTAGAATCTCCGGTCGTTTCGCCCCCTCGGACGAGGCAAAAAGCGCCTCTCTGTCAGGGGCTCCAACGCCCTGCGATTCTGAGCGAGCCGCTTCCGCTTTTCTTAAGAAGTTAGGTGGGAGATAAACTGCCCGTAAAAGCCCGATTGGTTCAACTAATAATCAGTGGGGGATGAAGAAAACCCCCACTGATTAAAGTTTCACTTTATCTGGCAGTATGAGTATGCAAAAGTAAGAGGTTAGACTAATCAGTAGTGGAAAAAGATATTTGAAATAGAGAGGATTGTAAATATGGCAGTGCAAACAGTTGATATTTTAGGCGTGCCTTTCTCAACAATGAAAATGG
>NZ_JQKQ01000049.1:0-20115 GCF_000746135.1 Bacillus sp. UNC322MFChir4.1 | reverse complement strand
CGTTTCGCCCCCTCGGACGAGGCAAAAAGCGCCTCTCTGTCAGGGGCGTGGGCGTCCTGCGATTCTGAACGAGCCGCTTCCGCTTTTCTTAAGAAGTTAGGTGGGAGATAAACTGCCCGTAAAAGCCCGATTGGTTCAACTAATAATCAGTGGGGGATGAAGAGAACCCCCACTGATTAAAGTTTCACTTTATGGAATAATAGGCTACTAGCGAAATGCTAGTAGCCTGTTTTTTGTATATAAATACAAATTGAAAAAATGACATAAAAACTCCCACTGATTAAAGTTTCATTTTATATATGAAGAGCTGTGTACTAAATTGCGGTCAGTATAAATAGGATGGTAGAAGAGCAGAGCAAAGGAGGACGGGAATGGAACGGTATCGTGTCATAGGGAAAAGTGTGAAGCGAAAGGAAAGTGCTGATAAAGTAACGGGAAGAGCAAAATATATTAATGATGAAATAGAGGTTGGTACGCTATATGCGAAACTGCTTACGAGCCCATATGCGCATGCTTATATTAAGAGTATAGATATTCGCGGGGCGCAGAAAGTACAAGGTGTACATGCTGTGGTAACGGGAGCGGATTATCCGATTCTTGTCGGTTCTAGCATCGTTGATCGTCCTCCGTTAGCCTTTGAAAAAGTACGGTATTTTGGTGAGCCTGTTGCGCTTGTTGTAGCGGATGATGAAGCAATTGCCAAAGAAGCTACAGCACGAATCCGTATTATATATGAAGAGCTCCCAGTTGTTCGTTCGCCTTTGCAAGCCTATCATGATTCGAACATATTGGTCCATGAACATGTGGAACAATATAAATTAGAAGAAAAAGTATACCCAAAGCCGCATACAAATATCGCAAATCGGACGAGAATTCGTAAGGGTGATATTCAAAAAGGATTTGCTAGCAGTGACTTTATTACCTGTGAAACATTTTCTTTTCGGCAATCTGATCATGCGGCAATGGAAACACGGTGTGCGAGGGTAGAAGTGAAGCCAAGTGGAGATGTCATTGTTCATTCTACTTCACAGGCTCCTTTTGAAATAAAGAGGCAGTTAAGCGAAGCGTTTGAAATTGATGAAGGGAAAGTTATTGTACATGTGCCTTTAGTCGGGGGCGCATATGGCGGGAAAACAGCGGTGCAACTTGAATTTTTAGCATATATTGCTTCAAAAGCAGTGGGGGGAAGACGAGTTACCCTTCGAAATAGTAGAGAGGAAGATTTCATAACGTCTCCTGTTCATATCGGTTTACAAGCGAAAGTAAAGCTTGGGTGCACAAAAGATGGAAAGCTGCAGGCAACAGAAATTTTATATTTATTTGACGGCGGTGCTTATGCTGATCGAGCGGTAACGATGAGTAAGGCGGCTGGACTGGACTGCACGGGCCCATATGGGATCGAAAACGTATGGTGTGATTCACTTGGTATGTATACAAACCATACATATGCCACGTCGTTTAGAGGGTTTGGACATTCAGAGTATACGTTTGTAATGGAACGAATGATCGATATACTTGCGGAGAAGTTAGGGATGTGCCCGCTTATGTTTCGTCTGAAAAATGCGATTAGGCCAGGCGATACAACACCGACACAAGTACCTGTAACGCGAAGTAATACGGGAGATGTGACGGGGTGCTTACAAAAGTTACAATCGCTTATTAATTGGGAAGAGGGAAATAAAGTTGTTCTATCTAATGGTATGGTACGTGCAAAAGGGGTTAGCTGCTTTTGGAAAAATTCGACTACTCCAAGTAATGCCGGGGCAGGTGCTGTGTTAACTTTTAACGGTGATGGGAGTGCCAACATCAATTGCGGCGCTGTTGAAATTGGGCAGGAAACAAAAACGGTGCTCACACAAATGGTGGCAGAGAAAATGAATATGGATGTTAATGATGTGCATATCATGATGGAAGTCAATACACAAGTCGCTCCAAAACATTGGAAAACAGCAGCAAGTCGAACGACATATCTTGTGGGAAATGCCGTTATAAGAGCGGCAGAAGATGCGATGAGACAATTGCGAGAAACAGCCTCAAGTATACTTGGATACGCCGCAGAAGAATTAGAGATTGCCAGAAAACAAATCTATGTCAAAACGAACCCGAATACACATGTGCCTTTTTCGAAAGTTGTGTTTGGGTATGTAGACTCAAATGGCCATGTAAAAGGAACGGAAGTGGTCGGAAGAGGGAGTTACGTATTTGAGGGCATTACAGACATTGATTATGAGACAGGAAAAGGCAAACAAGGACCGGAATGGGGAGTAGGAGCGCAAGCAGTAGAAGTGGAGTTTAATCCTAAAGACTATACATACCGATTATTAAATGCTGTAACAGTTGCAGATGCGGGAACTGTTTTAAATAAAAAGGGAGCAGAAACGCAAATTATGGGCGCTATGAGCATGGGGCTAAGTTTTGCGACGCGAGAAACATTTCACTATGATGCGAAGGAAAGAAATTTGAATCACCAATTTCGTTCTTATAAAGTCATTCATTACGGCCAACAACCAAAATATATCGTCGATTTTGTAGAAGTACCGCATGAAGAGGCGGCATTTGGTTCTAGAGGACTTGGGGAACATGGAATTATTGGCATGCCGGCAGCTTTAGCGAACGGCTTATCCATCGCGGCAAGTATTTCATTGCGAAACTTACCGCTTACTCCAGAATTAATTTGGAAAGAGATGCAAAAAAGGGAAGGGATGGAATGATACCATTTGATTTTGAGTATTTTCGCCCAAATTCTATTCAAGAAGCAATTCAGCTATTTCACCAGCTAAATCAAGAGGGGAAGAAGCCGCTTTACTATGGAGGTGGCACAGAAATCATTACGATGGGGCGTTCGCAGCGCATTCGAACGAAAGCTGTTATTGATATAAAAGAAATTCCGGAATGTAATGTTTGTGAATGGCAGGACGACAAACTTTTACTCGGTGCAACATTAACGATAACGAATGTTCAAGAAGCAGAAGTATTTCCGCTCCTTGGAGAAACCGCTGGCCGAGCTGCAGATCGCACCGCAAGAAATAAAATTACAATTGGCGGAAATGTTGCGGGAAGGATTCGCTATAAGGAAGCTGTGCTCCCGTTTTTATTAGCTGATAGCACATTTGTCATTGCAGGAATAGAGGGTATGAAATATGTACCTGCTCATCAAGTTTTTGTAGAAAAATTACAACTACAAAAGGGTGAGTTTCTTGTACAAATCATTACAGAGCGGCGGTATGTAATAGCGCCGTATTATAGCGTGAAGAAACGGCAACTAGAAAAAATTGATTATCCCCTTGTGACAGTTGCAGCGATAAAATATGATGGCGAAATTCGAATGGCGTGCAGCGGTTTATGTGCTTTTCCATTTCGTTCATTTCAGATCGAAGCGGATTTAAATAATAAGCGTATTCCATTTGAGAAAAGAATTGAACACGCTTTAACTCATATTCCTGCTCCTGTATTAGATGACATAAGAGGCTCGCGTGCTTATCGGACATTTGTATTTCAATCTGTACTGCAAGATCTATTGCGAAATTTTGCAGAGGAGGAAGAAAGATGAGAAACGTGCAGCTTATTCTACATGTAAATGGAGAAAGGCGAGAGGTCATTGCTAGGATGGCTGATACACTATTACATATATTACGTCACGAATTGGATTTAACAGGAGCAAAGCCTGGCTGTGAAAATGGTGATTGCGGTGCTTGCACAGTTCTTGTTGAAGGGATGCCAATTAAGTCTTGTATTATGTTGGCTGTTGAAGCGATTGGAAAGCAAGTAACAACGATAGAGGGATTACAATCAGCTCCAATTCAACAAGCTTTTGAAGAGAAATGGGCGTTCCAATGCGGATACTGTACACCGGGATTTATTATGAATTGCCACGGACTTGCCCTGCAAAAGCCTGATGCAGATGATCGAACAATTGAAGAGTGGTTAAGTTCTAACATTTGCCGTTGTACGAGTTATCAAGAAATTGAAGAAGCTGTAAAGTCTGTACTGCAAAAGCGGCGGGGGGATTCAAAATGACTTCCGTATATGATGTATTAGAAGCGTTGTTATGTTGTGAGAAACGCTGTGCATTAGCGACAATTATTCATGTTGAAGGATCGGCATATCGAAAAGAAGGAACAATGATGCTTTTTCAAGAAGATGGTACAAAGGTGGGAATGTTAAGCGCTGGGTGCATTGAAGAAGAACTTTTCTACTATGCGGCAGATGTTATGGAGCATAAAACGTGGGCGATTCATACATTTAACACGAAAGCAGAAGATGATTTGTCGTGGGGAGTAGGATGTAATGGCGTCATTCATGTATTAGTAGAACATATAGATGATAACTATAAAGCAATTTTACAAGACTTATATATTCATCTTACTGGTAGTTCCTCTGCTTGGATGGTGAAAGACCTTTCGTTAGAAAAAACAGCCATTATATATGATAATAGGAATTGGGAAGGTGCTATTTCAAAGGAAACGGACTTGAAAAATGGATTACAAGATGAATATTATAGTCAGCTTTTTATACCAAAGCCCCGCCTGTTTATTTTTGGAGCGGGAGAAGATGCAAAGCCACTCGTTCGCTTTGCGAAGGAAACGAGCTTCTTTGTAACAATTTGCGATTGGCGGGAGGGCTTATGTAATACGGAGCAATTCCCAAATGCTGATGAATGTGTAGTTGGGTTTCCGGTAGAAATGATCCAAAAACTTTCCTTACATCCAAGTGATTTTCTTGTCATTATGACGCATCACTTTGAAAAAGATCGGCAATTACTCTCTCTCTTATTAGAAAAAAGTGTTCGTTACATCGGTGTTTTAGGCCCGCGGCATCGTACAGAGCGCTTACTAGAAGGGAAAGCAATCCCCCATCATCTCCATTTTCCGGTTGGAATTTCAATTGGTGCACAAGGTCCGGGTGAAATTTCTATTAGTATCATGGCTGAAATCATCGGGAAATTACGGGGGAAGTGAGATGAAAATCATTGGTGTATACTTAGCAGCTGGAAATAGTAGACGAATGGGACCAGGAATTCATAAACTTTCTCTTCCTCTCCATAATAAACCACTTGGTAATGTAGCCCTCCAAACAGCTCTGTCTTCCAAACTCGCAGATATGATTATTGTCACAAATGATGCGAGCTGGGCCCTACAATCATTACGACAAAAGAACGTACACATTCTTCCTTGTGTTGATTCTATTCAAGGACAATCACATTCACTTCGCTGCGGTGTTCAGAAAGCTATGCATATGAAAGCGGATGGGATTGTTGTTTTACTTGCTGATCAACCCTTTATTAAAACAGAGCTAATTAATGAATTAATAGATTGTTACAAACGACATAAAACGGTCTATTATGTAGCCGCAAAACATCGCGGCATTGTCAGACCGCCTGTTTTGTTTGCAAAGAAAACATTCCCATTTTTGCAAACATTAGAAGGCGATCAAGGCGCACGCGCTATTTTTCAAAAGTCATTTATAAAGGGGATAACGATATCGTATGAAGAACCGGCCCTTTTTTATGATGTGAATAGCTGGAGTGATTATAAGGAACTAGTGCAGTATTTGATGGTTTATGAATCCGATTCATCACAACGTTACGAGTAAGAAGAAAGCATGATATGAAGGTTTAGGAGGTAAGAATGAATAAAGCAATTATTTTTGATAAAGATGGAACACTAATCCAGTTAGATTCTGTTTGGTACAAAATCGTTCATCGTGTTTTAGATGATATTTTTCAAATGTACCAAAACGAAAAAGGTAAGCGAGATGAATATTTGAAGATTATTGGTATGAGCGATAACGATAACAATTTTGAGGGGACGAGTATACTAGCTTGCCGAACAAATTATTTTATTGCAGCTACCTGGTTTTTGTTATTAGAAAATCAAAATGTGAGTAAAGAGAACTTTATTCGTGATGTATGTGTATTATTCAAAAAACACTCTACAGCAGATGATCTTGTCTTTACAGAAGTAGAAGGAGCAAAGGAAACATTACAATACTTAAAAGACCATGAATATGTCATCGGAGTTGTGACAGTGGACGATGTTGATGCAGCGATTCATTCCCTTAAAATGACCGGATTATATGATTATGTTGATTTTCTAGGTGCAGATGATGGTGTGAATAAAACAAAACCTGAAAGTGACTTTTATCATATGTTTAAAGAGGAATTTTCACTGGTTGAAGAAGATGTGTTAATGGTAGGTGATACATTAACAGACGTGAGATTTGCAAGGAACAGCAACATTAAAGTGGCGGGCGTTCTGTCAGGTGCGAGCAGGAAGGAAGATTTAGAAGGAGAAGTCGATTATATTTTAAACAGCATGAATGATATTATTACAATTTTATAAAGTGAAACTTACATCAGTGGGAGTATTCTTCATCCCCACTGATAGTTGAACGAATCGGGCGTATTCCAAAAAGGAATAGGCCTTTGTTATTGAGGAATCATTTCTTCATAGTAGCGACTTGTATGTTGAAAAAACAAAATGGATTGATATAAAAAGAATATACTTCTAAAATGTTAAAGGGAGCTTAAAATGCATATGTATGCGATTTGTATAGTTTTTTTTACATCTCTATTCTATTTTGAAATAATAAATAATGGATGTGTAGTTTCCATGTTTATAATAAAAATAGAATGGTAGATAATAAAAAAACATGAAGCATCCTTGTGAAATAAAGTTTTTTATATTTTCACTATTCTAAATATAAAAACTTTTATTTTTTTATATGATAGCGTTTTCATGAATATAAAGTTATGCTAGAATAAATTCATAAGTTATCAATTATTTAAAAAAGAAAAAAGAATTCCTTTTTTCTGTTAATTATAAGGGGGCATTTCATAATGCGTATTGGAGTACCAGGAGAAATTAAAAACAACGAAAACCGTGTAGCTATGACACCAGCTGGTGTTGTACATTTAATTCGTAACAATCACGAAGTATTCATTCAAAAGGGTGCAGGATTAGGATCTGGTTTCACTGATGAGCAATATGTAGAAGCAGGAGCAAAAATCGTAGAAACAGCTGAAGAAGCTTGGTCTATGGAAATGGTAATGAAAGTTAAAGAGCCAGTTGCGAGCGAATACAAATATTTCCGTGAAGGTTTAGTTCTATTCACTTACTTACACTTAGCTCCAGAACCAGAATTAACAAAAGCGTTAATTGACAACAAAGTAGTAGCAATCGCTTACGAAACAGTTCAATTAGAAAACCGTTCTCTACCATTATTAGCACCTATGAGTGAAGTTGCAGGTCGTATGGCAGCACAACTTGGTGCACAATTCCTTGAGAAAAACAAAGGTGGAAAAGGTATCTTACTTGCTGGCGTTCCAGGAGTAAAACGCGGTAAAGTAACAATTATCGGTGGTGGACAAGCTGGTACAAATGCTGCTAAAATTGCAGTTGGTCTAGGTGCTAATGTAACAATTATCGACTTAAGCGCAGATCGTCTTCGTCAATTAGATGATATTTTTGGTAACCAAGTGACAACTTTAATGTCTAATCCTTACAATATTGCACAAGCTGTAAAAGAGTCTGATCTTGTAATCGGTGCAGTATTAATTCCAGGAGCAAAAGCACCAAAACTTGTAACAGAAGAAATGATTAAATCAATGGAACCAGGTTCTGTTGTAGTTGATATCGCAATCGATCAAGGTGGTATTTTCGAAACGACTGATCGTATTACAACACATGACGACCCAACTTATGTAAAACACGGTGTAGTTCACTATGCAGTTGCAAATATGCCTGGCGCGGTTCCACGTACATCTACACTTGCATTAACAAACGTAACAGTACCATATGCAGTACAAATCGCAAACAAAGGCTACAAAAAAGCTTGCTTAGAAAACACTGCATTATTAAAAGGTATTAACGCATTAGAAGGCTATGTAACATTCGAAGCAGTTGCAGAAGCACATGGTGTAGAATATAAAGCAGCAAAAGAATTATTAGAAGCAGAAGTAGTATCTTGCTAATCTAAATATCGAACAATATTTTCATACAACAAGATGAGAGCTAAGAGAAGTGCCTCTTAGCTCTTTTTAACTAGAAGGGGGCAAGAGTCGTGGCCAACTTATTTAAAAAGAAATCCGTGACACAATTGTTAAGCCAAAGTCAAAGTAAAACTTTGACAAAAACATTAGGGGCATTTGACTTAACAATGTTAGGAATTGGAGCGATTATCGGTACAGGAGTACTTGTATTAACTGGATTAGTAGCAGCAAGAGATGCTGGTCCAGCTGTTATTTTCTCGTTTATGATTGCAGCAATTGTTTGTGGCTTTGCAGCATTATGTTATGCAGAAGTTGCCACAGCACTTCCTGTATCAGGTAGTGTATATACGTATGCATATGCAACAATTGGGGAATTTGTTGCGCATTTAATGGGATGGACATTATTGTCAGTTTACGTTTTAACAACGGCAGCGGTAGCCGGCGGTTGGACGGGTTACTTTAATAATTTAGTAAGTGGATTGGGATTAGAAATTCCGAAACAACTGTTAACGATTCCAGCTAATGGTGGAATTGTGAACCTTCCAGCGGTTTGTATTACGTTACTATTAACATGGTTGCTATCTCGTGGTACGAAAGAAAGTAAACGTGTAAATAATGCAATGGTATTAATTAAAATTTGTATTGTTGTATTGTTTATTGCAGTTGGCGTATTCTATGTAAAACCAATAAATTGGACGCCATTTGCACCATATGGTATAAGTGGGATCTTTGCCGGAGGAGCTGCAGTATTCTTTGCTTTCTTAGGATTTGATGCGTTAGCAACTTCAGCAGAAGAAGTGAAAAATCCGCAGCGTGATTTACCGATTGGTATTATTGCATCACTTGCGGTTTGTACAGTTATTTATATTGCAGTATGTCTTGTTATGACAGGAATGGTGTCATACAAAGAACTAAATGTACCAGAAGCGATGTCTTATGTATTAGAAGTTGTTGGACAAGATAAAGTAGCTGGTGTTATTGCTATCGGTGCAGTAATTGGAATCATGGCCGTAATTTTTGCTTACATTTATGCGACAACACGTGTATTCTTTGCAATGAGCCGTGATGGTTTACTTCCAAAATCATTTGCGAAAATTAACAAAAAAACAGAAGCTCCGGTATTTTCAACATGGTTAACAGGTATCGGAAGTGCTTTAATTGCCGGATTTGTCGATTTAAAAGAATTGTCGAATTTAGCGAATATTGGAGCATTATTAACATTTGCGATGGTAGGTGTTTCTGTACTGATCCTTCGTAAAACACATCCGAAATTACAACGTGGCTTTATGGTACCGCTTGTGCCAGTATTGCCAATTATTTCAATCGCATGTTGTCTGTTCTTAATGGTTAACTTACCGCTTACAACATGGTTATACTTCGGTGCTTGGCTTGTACTAGGAGTTATCGTATACTTCGTATACTCTAAAAAGCATAGTCATTTACAGAAAGATAAAAGTTCGCAAGATCATTTAAAACAAGCAAATTAAAGGGATAAAACCTTATGCGTTGGGGAGCGCATAAGGTTTTTTGTATTTTTGAAGGGATTTTGGGAAACTTGGTTTTGTTTCATTAATTGTCGATGCAGTTAAGTCTAAATAACGAAAAAAAGAACCGTTCAGCGGTTCTTTTTTTCATTTTTTAAAAGCACAATGCGATAATTACCGTGAAAAATAGATGGTTCTTCATATTGAATGGTAAGCGGTAATGTTCCTATAATATCACTCAACTTACGATTAATATTTGTTCCAAGTCTCTCGGTAAATAGGTTCATTAATTTTCTAAATGGGGATAGTTGTTTTTCTTCAGAAAGAAATTTATCTAAGATAATGATGTTTCCTCCGTCTTTTATAACGCGTAATGCTTCTGAAAGTGCAATATGAGGATGTTCAACAACACTTAAGATAAGATTTAAAATAACAACGTCAAATGAATTGTTTGGAAATGTAAGCTCTTCAGCATTCATTTGTTGATATACAACATGGAGATAAGGATATTTTCGTTTTGCTTGCGCTAACATATGATCTGAGAGGTCGATTCCAGTGATGAGGGTATTGTTCGGAAGAAGTGGGATATCTTGCCCTGTACCGACGCCAACTAATAATACTTGTTGATTTTTTGCAAAAGGTACAAGAGAAAAGGCTCGTTTCCTGGCCTTAATAAAGAAACGATTTTGCATGAATAAATCATAAAAGGCAGACCAAGCTTTATAAATTTTTTGATTTTGTTTATTTTTCATAACCTTTTCCCCGTTTCTATATACAATGTTAAAAGATAAAAAGCGGAAATGATTGACACATATGAACAATCACTCATATAATAAAAAATATAACATATATGAACAATTATTCATATGTTCAAGTAAAGAGGTGAGCTATTGTGACTGAACAAAAAGTAGAAACAAATGAAGAAACATGTTTACAAAATGTCATTCATCAAGAAGTTATCGAGAAAGTACAACAAACGATTCCACAGGATGATAGCTTAAGTCAAGTAGCAGAATTATTTAAAGTATTAGGAGACCGCACGCGCACACGTATTTTACATGCTTTGTTCGAGGCAGAAATGTGCGTATGTGATCTAGCATATTTACTCGGAATGACACAGTCGTCTATTTCCCATCAATTACGCGTATTAAAACAAGCGAAGCTTGTTAAAAATCGTAAAGAGGGAAAAGTAGTGTATTATTCACTTGCAGACCACCACGTTATTCATATTTTTGAGCAAGCATTTGAGCACGTAAATGAAGAAAAATAGATAAAACACAAGGAGGGAGAAACATGGGGGATGCATTGGTAAAACGGAAACTTGTGTTAGACGGATTAGATTGCGCAAACTGTGCGGCGAAAATTGAAAAAGGTGTAGGGGAACTAGAGGATGTATCATCCTGTTCTGTGAACTTTGTAACGAAAACGATGACAGTAGAAACATCGAAACAAAGCGAAGAACATGTTATCAAAGAAGCGACGGAACTTGTAAGTAAATTAGAACCGCATATTCATGTAAGAGAAGAACAAAAAACGAAAGTGGCAAAAGAAACATTTATATTAGAAGGTTTGGATTGTGCAAACTGCGCGATGAAAATAGAAACAAAGGTAGGCGAAATGCCTGCAGTTACTTCGGCATCTGTTGATTTTGTTTCTAAAAAATTAAGAGTAGAAATAGCGAATAAACAAGAATTAGAGCCAATTGTTGCGAACATAAAAGAAGTCGTACAGAAATTAGAACCGGAAGTAAACGTAGTGCGTGAGAAAGAGCAAACAGAACATAGTCATAGTCATGATCACGGAGCAGCGAATATGAAAAAAATGATTTGGCGGTTATCGATTGGAGCGATTTTAACTGCTGTTGCTGCACTAGCTTCATTCCCGCAAATCATCACAATTCCACTTTTCGTGATTGCTTATATTATTATCGGCGGCGATATAGTTTTACGTGCTGCAAAGAATATTGTACGCGGGCAAGTGTTTGACGAAAACTTTTTAATGGCAATTGCAACACTTGGTGCTTTTGGGACTCAAAACTATTCAGAAGCTGTCGCGGTTATGCTTTTTTACCAAGTAGGTGAACTGTTCCAAAGCATTGCGGTGAATCGTTCGCGTAAGTCGATTAGTTCGTTAATGGATATCAGGCCTGATTATGCAAACTTAAAAGTAGGAAATGAAACGAAACAAGTATCGCCAGAAGATGTGCAAATTGGTGATTTCATTATCGTCAAGCCGGGTGAAAAAGTACCATTAGACGGTAAAGTAATCGAAGGAACATCGATGGTAGATACATCGGCGTTAACAGGAGAATCTGTACCTCGTGAAGTAGAGGTTGGCAGTGATGTATTAAGTGGTTTTGTAAATCAAAATGGTGTATTAACAATTGAAGTGGCGAAAGAGTACGGTGAATCTACTGTTTCGAAAATTTTAGATTTGGTGCAAAACGCAAGTAGTCGCAAAGCCCAGACAGAAAACTTTATTACGAAATTTGCTCGTTATTATACACCAGTTGTCGTCATTACAGCTGCAGTATTAGCTTTTGTTCCACCGCTTATTATAGAGGGAGCAACGTTCTCAGATTGGATTTATAGAGCGCTCGTCTTTCTTGTTATTTCTTGTCCTTGTGCATTGGTTGTTTCGATTCCACTTGGGTTCTTCGGCGGTATTGGTGCAGCGTCTAAGAGCGGAATTTTAGTAAAGGGCAGTAACTATTTAGAAGCATTAAATGATGTGAAACATATCGTATTTGATAAAACAGGTACGTTAACAAAAGGTGTCTTTAAAGTAACAGATATGCAGCCAAGTGAGTTTGTGACGAAAGAAGAATTGTTACAGTATGCAGCATTTGCAGAAGTATATTCGAATCATCCAATTGCACAGTCCATTCGAGCTGCATATGGAAAAGTAGTTAATGAACAGATGATTGAAGATTATAGTGAAATTTCTGGTCATGGTACAGTTGTGAAAGTGAACGGAAAAGAAATCTTTGCTGGAAACGCAAAGTTAATGAGAAAAGAAAATATTCCATTCCAGCAACCGCAAACTGTTGGAACACTTGTGCACGTAGCTGTAGATGGTATGTACGCTGGATACATTGTCATTTCTGATGAAATTAAAGAAGATGCGAAGCAAGCAATTCAATTGTTAAAACAACTTGGTGTAAAAAGAACCGTTATGTTAACTGGCGATGCAAAGTCAGTCGGAGAAGCAGTTGGAAAACAACTTGGTATTGACGAAGTTCATGCCGAACTGTTGCCGCAGCAAAAAGTAGAGGAAATTGAGAAAATTGATGCGACAAAACATCCGAAAGAAAAAATTGCGTTCGTTGGAGACGGTATTAACGATACACCTGTATTAGCAAGAGCGGATGTTGGGATTGCGATGGGTGGTTTAGGATCAGATGCCGCAATTGAAGCAGCTGACATTGTCATTATGACAGATGAACCTTCGAAAATAGGAGCAGCTATTCAAATTGCCAAACGTACGCGCAGCATTGTATGGCAAAACATCATTTTCGCATTAGGGATAAAAGGAGTTGTTCTTTTATTAGGGGCATTCGGCATTGCAACGATGTGGGAAGCTGTCTTCTCAGATGTTGGGGTAACATTGCTGGCTGTGTTAAATGCGATGCGTGTGTTACGAGTAAAAGATTTGTAAAAGGAGAGAAGCGAGAAGCTTCTCTCTTTATTTTTTCATAGAATTTGCAATTTGTTCTCGCACGGTTTGAATATAGTTCATTTTATGATCCCAGCACGTCTGGCTTAAATCGACTGGATATTCTTCAGGATTTAGCGTCCGTTTATACTCTTCCCACAAGAATGATAAGCTGCTTTGCGCGAGGCGCTGAATATGAAGAATGTCCGGTAATTCGTATGTGAGCTTTCCGTTCACAAATATATCACGGTGCAACTCTTTTGCTTCAAAGTTCGTGACAAATTTACTAATATACGTATGAACAGGGTGGAACATTTTCAAACGCTCTTCTTGCTGCGGTTCTTCTGTATCTAATGCAATATAATCGCCTTCCGCATGCTGATTGGTACGATTAATAATACGATAAATACGCTTTAATCCTGGTGTTGTAATTTTTTCAGGATTGGACGAAATTTTAATTGTGTCGTTTAAGACGCCATTTTCATCTTCAATACAAACTAATTTATAAACAGCGCCTAATGCTGGCTGTTCAAATGACGTGATTAGCTTTGTTCCAACACCCCATACGTCAATTTTGGCTCCTTGCGATTTTAAATGTAAAATCGTGTATTCATCTAAGTCGCTTGAAGCGATAATTTTTGTATCGGTAAATCCAGCAGCATCTAACATTTTACGCGCTTCTTTCGATAAATACGCCATATCTCCGCTATCGAGGCGGATGCCATAAAAGTTAATGCGGTCACCAAATTCTTTTGCGACGCGGATCGCATTTGGTACACCAGATTTTAATGTGTCGTACGTATCAACGAGAAAAACGCATTTTTCATGTGTTTCCGCATATTTTTTGAAGGCTACATATTCATCGCGATACGCTTGTACAAAGGAATGAGCATGTGTACCAGCAACCGGAATACCAAACCGTTTTCCAGCTCGGACATTACTCGTTGAAGAAAAGCCGCCGATGAATGCTGCTCGTGTTCCCCAAAGTGCTGCATCAAACTCATGAGCACGTCGTGTTCCGAATTCAAGAAGTTCGTCATCACCAGCTGCATGCTTCATCCGTGCAGCTTTTGTAGCTATTAGCGTTTGGTAGTTCACAATATTTAAAAGTGCTGTTTCAATAATTTGTGCTTCTCCAAGCGGTGCTTCTATACGCAAAAGGGGTTCGTTATGAAAGACAACCTCGCCTTCTTGCATACTGCAAATGGAGCCAGTAAACTTCATGTTTTGTAAGTAGCCTAAAAAGCCTTCTTCAAATTGAAGTTCCTTTAAATAAGCAATATCACTTTCTGTAAACTGAAAGTTCTTCACATACTCGATAATCTTTTCGAGCCCTGCAAAAATAGCATAACCATTTTCAAAAGGAAGCTTGCGAAAGTATAAATCAAATACTGCGCGGCGGTTATGAATATGATCTTTCCAGTATGTATAAGCCATATTAATTTGATATAAGTCTGTGTGTAAGGCGTAGCTATCGTCTTTATAATGTACCATAACGTAAACACCTCCATATTTTGCTTATAGTATACCTCTTTTTTGCAGTTTGTTGCCAAAAATTATCCATGTCATAAAGTGAAACTTTAATCAGTGGGGGTTTTCTTCATCCCCCACTGATTATCAGCCCTCACCAATCGGGCTTTTACGGGCAGTTTATCTCCCGCCTAACTTCTTTGCTTTTACTGAATTTTGAGGCGGGAGTATTACTGCCCGTTAATGCGGGATAAATGTTGCAAAAAATCCTTTGGAAAATTTTTGTTTATCAATTTATATTTTTGCGAATTTTATGTATTATTAAAGTACTAGGGTATAGCTTAGAATGGAGGAGGGGACTATGCAACAAAATCTTGAAAAAATGGGTAAGCAAATTTTTTACAAACGACTCCAACAAAAAATGACACAAGAAGAGCTCTGTCAAGGCATTTGTTCCGTCTCATATTTAAGTAAAATTGAAAATGGAAAAATTGAAGCCTCAGAAGAAATCTTGCAGTTATTATGTACGAGATTAGAAATTGCAGTGTCAGATTTAAGAGACATTGAAGCTGAGGTGAAAGAAAAGTTAGAGGAGTGGTTAAAGGCACTAGTTCATTTAGAGAAACATAAAGTTGAAGAGTTATACGTAGAACTAGAAGCAGAAATGCAACAAATCGCCGATTTTGAAATTGTGAATTATTATAAATTGTTATATACGCGATACTTAATTATGAAGAGAGATATACCAGCCCTCAAAGAGGAGTTGGAAAAACTAAAAAAAGTTTATAAAAAATATTCTCCATTTCAGCAACTGTTATATCAGTATAGCCAGGCTTTATGTTATTGCCTTCAGCATAAATGGCAAGATGGACTAAAGTTTTTAATTCAGACAGAGTTAATGGCAAAAGAACAGGATTATTATGAAACCGGAATTTATTATAATTTAGCACTTGCATATACTCATTTTGAGGTTCCACATATGGCACTTCATTTCGCTAATATTGCCATGGAAGGATTTCGAAATGAATATAAATTTCGCAATGTGATTAATTGTCAAATTATTATTGCGTTAAGCTATGTTGAAAAAGGGCAGTATGATGAAGCATTAAAAATTTATGAGAGCATACTGCGTGAAGCGGATTCTTTTTCTGAAAAAGATGTATTGATGGCAATGGTATTAAGTAATATTGGCACTATACATTATAGAATGAAAAAGTATGAAGAAGCTAAAAAATATTATGTGGAAAGTTTAAAATATCAAAGAGATGAAGATGTGAACTACGTCGATACGTTATATGAGATGGCCCTTCAATGCATTCACCTTGAACAATTAGAGGAAGCAAAAGAGTGGATTGATAAGGGGATTACTTCTGCTAAGAAAGATGAAAGATGTAATACGAAGTTGTACTTACTTCTTATGCTTCGTTATAGGTATTTTACAGAACCAAGTGTATATAAAGTATTTTTAGAAACAGAAGCGATACCTTTTTTCAAAAATGCAGGAAATAAAAAAGAATTAAAGAAAGTATATATAGAACTCGCTGAGTATTTTGAGAATTCTTTGCGATTCAAAGAAAGCAATCATTATTATAAGTTAGCAATTGAAGTGCTAGAAACGATACGGGAGGGATAAGGATGAAAAAAGTAATAATGGGTATAGTTTTAACAATGGTGGCAGTAGTTGCGATAGCTGACACTCAATATTCTCATGTACCAGATGTTTTTGGACAAGGCACTGACACAGTTGAAACAGTAAATGTATAAGGTAAATATCAGAAATGGAACTGCCTCGAAAAGCCGTTATAAAACGGCTTTTCGAGGCAGTTTTTTCTTTTTTATTCTTGTTTTTAAATTGTTCATCAAAACTTGAGAAATAAAATATTGAAATATTAAGATTATCGTTAATTTATCACATTAGAATCGAGTTAAAGTTAGGATTTAAATAGTACGGAGTGACAGTGCCCCCTTTTTATTTATGAACTGAGCCTTCTAAATAGTTGTTATCCAAATATAGTAAAAACTTGAGAAATAAATTAATTTAATTTTCAGTATTTTAATAGTGAAAACTTAATGCTACTATAAATCTACTTTCTTTTTTAAAATTTGTTAGGGGGAAAAGAATATGAAAAAAAAGAGTTTAGCGTTCGTATTAGCAGCGGGAATGGCAGTGACAACGTTCGGAGGGACAAGCTCTGCATTTGCAGATTCAAAGAACGTACTCTCTACAAAGAAATACAATGAGACCCTGCAGTCTCCGGAGTTTGTGTCGGGTGATTTAACAGGCGCGTCTGGAAAAAAAGCGGAATCCGTTGTATTTGACTACTTAAATTCTACGAAAAAAGATTATAAACTAGGGGAAAAAAGCGCAGAGGAATCGTTTAAAGTGGAACAAGTGGTAAAAGATCCTGTAGGAGAAACAACAGTTTTACGATTACAGCAAATGTATGAAGGTGTACCGGTATGGGGGTCTACTCAACTAGCTCACATTGGGAAAGATGGTGCATTAAAAGTTGTATCAGGAACTGTTGCGCCTGATCTAGATAAGAAAGAGAAGCTGAAAAATAAAAATAAAATTGACGGAAAACAAGCAATTGCAGCTGCACAAAAAGATTTGGGGCTGAAGCCGAAATATGAAGTAGAGCCATCAGCGGATTTATATGTATATCAAAATGGTGAGGAAACAACATACGCATATGTTGTGAATTTAAATTTCTTAGATCCAGAGCCAGGAAACTATTATTATTTCATTGAAGCTGATAATGGTAAAGTACTGAATAAATACAATACAATCCATAATGCAACTCCTGCAAGTAAGGCACCGGTTAAACCTGTAACAGGAACAAATAAAGTGGGGACAGGTAAAGGGGTATTAGGAGATACAAAGTCTATTAATACAACATTATCTGGATCTAGCTATTATTTACAAGACAATACACACGGTGCAACCATTTACACATATGATGGAAAAAATCGTACGACTCTTCCAGGATCATTATGGTTAGATGCAGATAATATTTTTAATGCTAGTCGTGATGCAGCGGCAGTTGATGCACATTACTATGCGGGCGTAACGTACAATTATTATAAAAATACGTTTAACCGCAATTCTTATGATAATGCTGGTGGAGCGTTAAAATCGACGGTTCATTACGGAAGCAACTATAATAATGCCTTCTGGAATGGATCACAAATGGTGTATGGAGATGGAGATGGATATACATTTATCCCATTGTCTGGGGGATTAGATGTTGTCGGACATGAATTAACGCATGCTGTGACAGAAAGAAGTTCTAATCTTATTTATCAAAATGAGTCTGGTGCATTAAATGAAGCAATCTCTGATATTTTTGGAACATTAATAGAATACTATGATAACCGTAATCCAGATTGGGAAATTGGAGAAGACATTTATACGCCTAGTACAGCTGGGGATGCTCTTCGTTCGATGAGCGATCCAACAAAATATAGTGATCCAGATCATTACTCTAAACGTTATACAGGAACGAGTGATAATGGCGGAGTTCATACAAATAGCAGTATTATCAATAAAGCTGCTTACTTATTAGTAAATGGCGGTACGCATTACGGTGTAACAGTGAATGGTATTGGCAAAGATAAAGTAGGAGCAATCTACTATCGTGCAAATACACTATATTTCACGCAATCAACAACATTTAGCCAAGCTCGTGCTGGTTTAGTACAAGCAGCGGCAGATTTATACGGTACAAATTCAGCAGAAGTGGCAGCTGTGAAGCAGTCATATGATGCTGTTGGTGTGCAATAGGTTTTACTCCCCTTTATATCGTGAAAAAGGAGCATAATGCTCCTTTTTTCATTTTTTCTTCCATGTTTTCCACAAATAAAATAAACCTGCCAAGCCAGCAATTGTAATAATCCATTTTGCTTCATTTGTTCCGTTTATAACTTGATAGGTAGAATACACTTCGATAAGTAACGCTGGTATTTTTCCAAGAGTACTAGCGATGCTAAAAGTTAGAATGGACATCGTTCCAAGGGCTGCAAATAGTGTTACGATGCCAGACGGAATAAAGGGTATGAGGCGAAACGATAAGACGAGAAAGAATGCTTCTTTTCCTTGCACGTAAAGAAGCTTCCTTACTTTTGGGTGATTATCTATGTTTTTGTGTGCAGCTTTTTGAAAACCAAGCCGGTATAAATAAAAAGAGATAATAGCCCCTAATGCTTCCCCGGCAATGGAGATGACTGTTCCTGTCGTTACCCCAAATAGTGAAATGTTAATCGCCGTCAAAAATACACTAGGAATAAAAGCTGCTAGGCTAATAAGAATATTGAATAAGATGCTAAGTGGGATAGCCATCGTTTGGTGATCGATAAGAAAAGAATGAATTGTTTCTGACATATCAATTAGTTTTCCTTTGCTTTTTTTATATACAAGTAAAAAAAGATATAAAACCCCTTTTCTTTTTGGCGAGGAGACAAGAGCATCTGGCCATGCATAGTAGCGGTCAGGGCCTATTCCTGCCACATGCGAGGTTTAAAAACAAAGAGACAGGCCATTTTGTATTCTGTATAGCTGAAAAATTAAATTGGATTTATCCTGCTATTTGCGGGCAGTAGGCTTCCTACTGATGGAAGTTTCACTTTATATAGCATTACATCACAGTTTTTATAGTAAGACAAGAGCATTGTGGAAGATCACAGATGTATTTGTAGAAAAGTAATATTTTTATAGAAAGAATGACTAGGATACATACGATGAATACTCCCCCACTTAGCAAAGCTTGAAGTGGGGGTTTCTAACGTTTCGACCTAACGGACGATTAACGTTAGTGGAGTTAACACACTAGCGAGCTGTTCCACGCCTAACCCCTCTATCCCGTTTGTCCATGCATTCGGGACTACTTTTCGTAAAATATTAGCCGCAGCGTTTACATCTGCGTTGATTTCGATTCCTTTTGCAGAACGATATATACCACGCTTCATTCGTTTGCCTGAAAAAGTTGCATTTTGGTCATTTGTTCCATACGTTGGAATAAAGTCATGATCTAGAAAACTTGCTTTTGATGTGTAAGATTCCTCGGTTACTACAACTTGAATACCTACCGCATTTGCTTTGTATGTAATCATTTGAATCAATAAACGATGCGGGATATGGCAAAATGTTTGGTTATTTTTCTTTCCCATATCAGTTTCTTGTTTCCAACTTTTATTTTGACCAATAACGATTTTGCAAACTTCCTCTTCTTGAGCTAGTTTTACAATATAATGACTCGCTTTATGGAAGATGTCTTTTATTTTCAGGTAACGCTTTTGATGAAGTTTTTCTATTCTTTTAGAAGTAAAAGGTCCTTCATTTGTTTGTTTACCTTGTCTTAAAACACTTGTAAAATGGCTCTTCATTTTATTGTAATATTGATTTATGCTTTTGATATGTTTGCCCTTAACAAGTACAGGCTTCATACCTGTGTTTGTTACGATGGTTGCAAGGTTATCAATCCCTAAATCAATACTCATATAACGACCATTCTCTTCAAC
>NZ_JQKQ01000048.1:0-20933 GCF_000746135.1 Bacillus sp. UNC322MFChir4.1 | reverse complement strand
TCATGTTCTAGAACACCTAGCTAAAGAAAAAGGATTCGTTCAGCGAAAGAGTAAATATCAAGCAAAGGAGTTAGTTGCTTTATGTGTATGGCTTAGTCAACAGGTCGCAAGTACATCACTCACACAATTATGTAGCTGTCTTGAAGTATCTACAGGTGTTCTTATTAGTCCTGAAGGACTTAACCAACGATTTAATGCTTCCGCAGTACAATTTCTTGAACAAGTTTTAGCTAACCTTCTAACTCAAAGAATTCATTTAACAAAAGAAATAATTCATCAATATACCACAATCTTTAAGAGCATTCGGATTCTAGATTCTACAACATTTCAGCTTCCAGATAAGTTTTCTTCACATTATCAAGGCTCAGGTGGAAGTAGCCATACGGCAGGAGTTAAAATTCAATTGGAGTATGACTTATTGAGTGGAAAGTTCTTGCACGTTTATGTAGGAGAAGGAAGAGAAAATGATAAAACCTTTGGTTCAACAAGCCTACAAACCATTCGACCAAAAGACTTGTATATAAGAGATTTAGGCTATTTCGACTTACATGACTTACAGAAGATCCATGATAAAAGAGCTTACTATATCTCACGTTTGAAATTAAATTCTCGAATCTATCGTAAGAATGATAAGCCAGAGTGTTTTCGAAATGGGACCGTGAAGAAAGGATCACTCTATATTCAGTTAGATATGGAGGAACTCATGAATCAATTGTCCCCTGGTCAAACAATGGAAATTTCAGAGGCATACGTTGGACAGTATCAAAAATTACCAGCTCGTGTCAGTATTCATCGATTAACAAAGGAGCAAACAGAGAAAAGGTTGAAGGAACAAGCCAAAAAAGAAAAAAAGAAAGGTATTACCTACAAAGATCGAAGTAAGCGGTTGAGTGGGATCAATGTGTATATTACGAATCTTCCAACAGAAAATGTTCCAACAGAACATATCCATGACTTATATTCATTACGCTGGCAAATTGAAATTTTGTTCAAAACATGGAAATCTTTCTTTCAAATTGACAAGTGCAAAGAAATCAAGAAAGAACGCTTAGAATGCCATTTATATGGACAACTCATTAGTATTTTACTCTGTTCATCGACGATGTTTAAAATGCGTCAGTTACTCTTGGATAAGAAAAAGAAAGAGTTAAGTGAATACAAATCCATCTATATGATAAAGAATTATTATCTATTGTTTTATGAGGGACTACAGAAGGGCAGCCATGAATTATTAAAAGTTTTACTGCGTTTATTTTACCTTTTAGAGAAAAACGGAAGAAAATCTCACCGGTACGAAAAGAAAACCGTCTTTGATATCTTAGGTGTTGTCTATGATTATATGTTGTCAAAAAGTTTCAAGGCTGTATAATATTTTTTAAAATGCCTAGTTAATAGGTTTATTTGTTATGCACATCTTTAGTGTAGTCGTAAAAATTTCAAAAAACACATTCACATATACCCTCTTGTCCACCTTAGCTTGATGGGTATGGGGTATTGACAGCAAAACGCAGTTTTCGTACGCTAAGACAGTTTCTAACAATAAAATTTCATCTTTGTTACTGTAAAAAAACAACTAGCCCTTGCAAGAGAGGGCTAGTTAACGTAAAATTCGTTATTGGAAGTTGTAATGTGGTCTCTTGTTTTAAATGGTTAACTAATTTTAAATTTTTTCCATTTTGACGACATGATCAACGCCGTGAAAAAATAAGTTTATTTTCTGTTCCTGAAAGCAACCTTTGTATATTTTCCATATGCCTGAAAATAACGATAAACGCCATTAGGCACGCAAATATATAAAAATATAAAGTATTCCCAAAAATAGGAATAAATGAAATGGCCGCAACAAGTATTGTAGCACATATTGTTCCTAAAGAAACATAACGGGTTAAAGCTACTATTATTACAAAAGAGCCAAGACATAAAAGGGCCATAACCCAATCAATCATAAACAGCACAGCTACTGCTGTAAGTGCTCCTTTGCCCCCTTTAAACCTAAAATATATCGGCCAGTTATGCCCTATAATCGCTCCTGCGCCTGCCGCTAAAAGGCTTACGCAATCTTTAGACTCTCCCGAATAAAAGTAAACGCTAAGGAACAATCCTATAAAACAGGCAATTATCCCTTTTAATATATCTCCCGCAAGAACAAACACTGCAGCAGATTTACCAAGTACCCTTAGGGTATTGGTAAGCCCAGCGTTTTTGCTTCCATGGTTTCTTATGTCCTTGCCGTATATTTTCCCTACAATCACCGCTGTATTAAGGCTGCCTAAAAAGTAGCCCAAAGCTAAGGCCGCAAAAATTTTAAAAATATCAATCATCACGCTTCTCCTTTTAAATTATTTTAATTTTCTTTTATTTCATTTTATCAGAACGTAGTATGTAGCAGACTATGAATATCGTATTCATGTAAGGTTAACATAACGCCACATTAGCGAAAGTTACTTTATCTTTTATAAAGTTGCATGTTCGTATTCCAGTTTATCAATTAGCTGTTTTACGATAAGTTCTAATGTTTGTTTTTCTAATGTGTCCGCATTATTAACTATAAAATCTAATGCACTCCATATTTTAGCTAGTGTAATTTGCTGTATTAATTCTGAGGCTGAGTATGGAAAAGATGTTGAAGTAGCTTTCCAAAAGTTAAGGTATGTATTAGCAATACTGGCTTCGAGCGATTTATTTGTAGTTCCTAGTCCAGGGATTATAATAGCAAGGTCAATAACAGGGGATCCGTATCCTATACGTTCCCAATCGAATAGAACTAGTTGATTGTTATTTCTTATTCCCCAATTCGTAGGATTGGGATCACCAGATACACAGCAAAAGGGGAAAAATATATCTTTAGATACAATACGTAAATCTTCAATTACTGTTTTTAAATTCAATGGTAGTAATTTTAATGCTTTGCTATTTAGACTCTCATTCCATTGAAAGATAAATGGCTCATTTATCTTTAGATTTTGGTTCCATGTATTGAAGTGTAAAGTAAATAAATACTTTATTTGTTCTATGTCACCTTTCCATCTGGTTTTAGGAAATGACAATGGTATATCTTCAATTACAAACCAATAAGTGTTCTTTTCTTCGTAAGTATAGTATGTATCGGGAATATGAATCTCTTTACTTTGGAAAGATGAGGCTAAATGATTATAAACATCGTATTCTCTCTTATATGCGGTATTTTTGATTATAATAGACGTCTTTTCAAACAAGAGCTGTAAACAAGATACTCCTTTTTCTTTATTAACGCCATTTAGTTCATTTATCCCTTTAGGATTTCCATAATTCTTTTTGATGAATTGCTGAACCGGTTCTGGCAATCTATTCAAATGAACACCTCCCTTATTTTTATTGTATCAAGAAAAGAAGGGTTGATTGTTATGTATATTTTATTCATGTTCGGTTAACATAACGTATCATTATTAGCAGTAACCAAGTCTCAGGAATCCGTTCATACCAAGAGTTTGCCAGCTTTCTGTTCCCTCCGCTGTATACAGGATTTCATACATCTCCGTCACAACAGCATTTGACAGTTTAAACTGCTCTCGTATCCTGCATATCCTTAGCGTATAAAATCAACATTTTCCTGAACGCTACCCCTACTATAGTTATAAATTCATTATTTCCTAAAACAACAAATGAACTAGACTCCCATAGACAACTAAGAAGAGATAAAATTTTCGTTTTGGGGGTACTTTAAAATCTTAGCTTGATGGGTATGGGCGATACCCCAGAAACAGATTATTGGTAATAAACTTGTTCACCATTTAGGTAGATAGTGCCACCATCATGATTGTTAAATCTAAGAGAGTAATAGGTTTTTTGAGAAGAAGGGACTATATTTATGCTTTAATCGCCATTCATAATCGGACTTAATTATTTGTTCTAAGGAGTACTGGGGTTGCCATCCTAATATCTCTTTTACTTTTATACAATTTGCTAAAATATTAGCAGGATCACCGTTACGTCTTTCTACAAATCGATAGTTTAATGTTTGTTTCGTCACGCTCTCAACTTTTTGTACAATCTCTAATACAGAATATCCTTTTTCAGTACCTAAATTGAATAAATTCGATTCATTACCAGATAATAAATATCGCATACCCAAGGTATGTGCATTTGCTAAGTCTAAAACATGAATGTAATCTCTAATACATGTTCCATCTTTTGTATCATAATCATTTCCAAAAATTAACAATTCGTTATTTTGTCCTAAAATGGTTTTATTTGCATTTGGAATAATGTGAGTAGTATTTAACATCGCTAAACCATTTGATGCATCCAATTCTGCTCCAGCAACATTGAAATACCTGAATATCACATATTTCATGTCGTATCTATTAGCTACCCAATGAATTAATTTTTCTCCTGCTAATTTTGTTTCTGCATATGGATTAACAGGTGATGTTGGTGTGTTTTCTGTTGCAGGTGAATGGATACAATTGTCACCATAAACAGAAGCTGTTGAAGAGAACATAATATTTTTAATGTTATTTTCAACCAAAGCTTCTAATACCATTTGAAGACCCAAAACGTTAGCATTATAATAATCAAATGGTTGTTCCATACTTTCTTTTACAATTATTTTACCAGCACAGTGTAAAACAGCATCCACTTGTAGTTTGGATAATAAGGCAGAAAATTCTGTTTTATCAGTTGCATCTAATTGGTAAAATTCAGCTCTATTGTCAACAGCTTCTCGATAGCCTGTGCTTAAATCATCGACTACAATCACATTAAATCCGTAATCTAGCATTTTCTTTGTAGTATGCGAACCTATGTATCCTGCACCGCCAGTTATTAATATTGTCTGATTCATATTTTTCAGCTCCTAATTATAATAGTATGTAATGTTTTTTATTTGACCAATCATCCTGGATTATTGTTAAATACTCCAGCACCAACTACTACTTTGATTTCTTCTTTTAATAACATTTTATTCTCCTCTTATTTTTTACATATATAAAATCCTACATCTTTCGGATCACGCCATACTCTACCATTACGTGCTAATATATTCTCGACTTCAAATTTCAACCAATTTATCATATCAGTGTATAGGTCTGTATCGTGAGGTATGTTTAAAGATGGAAACATACTGATAATATAATTCACGATTGGTTCAGGTTGTTCAAAAATTAATGAATTAGAGATAACTTTTTCTTCCACTTTATTAAACGTCGAACTTAAAATTTCTTTTGCATTTTCAATGCAAAATGGTGCGGCTGGCGAAACTCTTTCAGGGAAACCAAATTCAATTAGCATGTTATTACAAAGTTCTCTAATCTTCGGTAATGATTCACATGAATTTGTAGTAGTAAGTAGTCCTCCATTTGGCTTAATTACTCTTTTAAAGCCTTCAATTGTGCTTTGAAGATTTGGAACATGATATAGCATATGTCTTGCGACCAACCAATCATACGAATTACTTGAAAACGGAAGCTTTCTTGCATCTCCAATTATCCACTCAATATTTAGATTTTTTTGTTGAGATAGCTTATTTGCTTCTTCAATCATATTAGATGACTGATCAAGTCCAGTAAGATGTCCTTTATGACCCATTGTTTGTAATAGTGAAAGGAATGCACCTGTCGCACATCCAATATCAAGAATCTTTTCATCATGTGTTAAATTTAATAGCTTGATAACCCACTCATCTAAATTAACACGTTTTTCTTCGTACAAAACATGTGTATCCATTCGTACTTGCAAATGAGTACTAGCTCCATATTGACGCTTAACATCATCCATTTTTTGTGATTCCACCTTTGCACAAAAATTTTGAATAGCATGAGTTAGAAACTCTGTTTTGTTTATTCCTTCATATACTAATGCGTCTTCAAAGTTTTCTAAAATTGTTTCATTAATTCTAAAATGAATACTCTTTCCTTTGATGTTGTTTACCTCCCTATTTTTTATTAATAAAAACATATCATAATTTAAAATTTTCAGTAAGTTTTTGTGTACACAAATTGTTTAAATTCTTTTTTATTGAGTAAACCAGTTCTCCTAATATTGCAGAACAAAACATTAAAGCGGTTGCAATTAAGTAAATAATAAATTTAATATTTGGTATTATTTTAGCTCTCCTTTTTACATTAATTATACAAATAAATTAGATTTTAAGATGATTTGTGGTGTACTATGATTAAGTATTTCTTGCAACATGGCGTCCCACCAATATGAATGAATAAATCGAATTTTTGAGGAGCAATACAAGGTTCCAAAGCCTTTTTTGACTGAGGATACAAAAGAACGGATTGAAAAAGCATTAAAGTAGATTAATACTCCATAAATTAATATAATGTAATATGCATGTCCCATTATTTAGAAATTGAAAGGAGTCATTGTAATGATTATTTGGAGAGGTAAGGGACTGTTAGTAGTCCTAGCATTCATTTTAGGGAATGTGATAAATGCAATCCCTTTTATTATTTTGCAAGTGAACACGCAACATAACCCTGGATTTATTTTGAATGGAATATCTTGTACTATATTTATAGCGATGATTAATTATTTTTTCACTAAAAAGTTTATATCTGATAGTGTACGAACACTCGTCGATGAAAAAACCGGAGAAAGAGTTCAAATAAAAGATAACTCTGCATTATTTTTTATTCGAAATAAGTATTGGACTTGGATTATTTTAGTTTTAGGTGTTGTACTTACTATTACTGTTAGTGCACAATTATAATAATTTTATTATTATATAAGGGATCACCATGCATTTAAAAAAACTCTGATCTTTTTAAAATCAGAGTTTTTTATATTAATTATTTTTAATAATTTAAATTACATATATTCATAAATTGATTTTATTTAAAATAAAATTTTTATTCATGGATTTCTGTACCTCTTTATTTATAGTGTTTTGAATGTATACTTTTCTTTCTAATTTTGAGGATATTAAGGGGCTTGGGATAAAGTAAATATTTTCGGTAATTTGAATGTAAATATCTAAAAGTTTTAACATCTCGATAAAATGATAGCTAGACAAATTAATGAAGAACAGTAAATTAATATAATATGTTATAAAGATAGATTATCGAAATTTTTGCGTAATATTAAAGTAATTTCTAAAAAAACAGTTATACTAAGCCACAAAAAAATAATTATAAAAAAACAATTAATAATTATTATTAAATAGTTTTTTGACTCTTTTTTTAGCTCTGTATTTAGTGCTGAAATAAAATTAATTTTCAATAAAATTAAGACTAAAAAAAATAATAAATTGAATAAAAAAATATCCATTATGAAACCCCTTTGTATGTTTTAGTAATAAGTATTATTTATTACCAAATATACATAATTTTTCATTTCAAAGTAAGTCCAGATAGATAAAAAAGTAAACTTTTATTAAGGGTATCGCCACATGCCCATCAAGCTAAAAATAACGAGTTACCCCAAAATGAGAAAAATGTATAAAATTTTCATTCTGGGGTGGTTTCTTTTGTTAAGTTGATAGCCCTGTGGCAGGATTCTATAATCAAGATTATCGGAAGTCATACTGATCATGTGGTCCAGTAAAGTTTCCCGTTTTTTTCTTCGGTAAACTGCAATCCAATTTTCTGTAAAACCTTAATAGACGGTTGATTATCTGGAGAACAAGTAGCTACAACTTTCTTAACACCTGATTGAGAAAGTCCCCATTGAACAAGCGCTTTTCCCATTTCGCTCGCATATCCTTTTCCTCTTTGATCCGGCACTATACTATATCCTATGTTTATAGTTCCTTCCTCATTGGGACTACCTTTAAAACCCATATCACCTATAACTGTGTTCGTTTTTTTATGTATGATTAGCCCTTCCCACTTATTTTCTATAGGAGTTTCTCTAAACTTACTAATCTTGTAAGGGAAAAATTGTTGGTATTCGGGTAAAGGCCATTCAGAATGCACATTTAATGAAAATTTCTCTGTAAAAGCATGTTCGTTTTTCATTACCTTCTCCATCATTTCAACTGTAAATGTAGTCATAATAAGACGATTTGTATGTAGTTCTGGCATATTAATTTCTCCTTTTATTTACATAAAATTTGTTAATGGTAGTAATTTAATTTGTATTGTTTATCTGTCTTTTAATTTCATTTTTACCGATTTGATAACCTGAAATTGCTCCAAGTATCAATAAGAAAAAGACATTCCATTCAGATTTACCTGTGAAAAAATTAAATACTAAAGAGCATACAAATGCTCCAACTATAAATAAAAATAACGGATGACATTTCATTATGTATTCTCCTTTTTATAAAAAACAATATAACTATATTCGGAAAGAGAGATGGAAAATCCTGTTTTATATTATATTTATATAGGGTCACCTTACATGCCCATCAATTCAAGAGATTTTAATACTCTCAAATAGGGGCCCTGAGGGATTAAATCGTTGATTCAATCCCTCAGGACTGATGAGCACTTCTGTTGATGCCTCTAAACAGCTAGATAATTGAGTTAAAGAAGTCGTAGCGATATTTTGACTCATCCATACACATAAAGCGACTAAATCTTTTGCTTGGTATTTACTGGTTCGTTGCACGAAACCAACATCTCTAGCAAGATCTCGTAAGATATTTGGAGATAAAAAGCTTTGAATCTCTTGAGCAAATAGTTGTAATTCATCAGATATAGAAATAGACATACAAAAAACGCCATCCTTTCCTATGATTCTACAGAAAGAATAACGTATTTTTCATTTTAGAGGTTGTTTTGTTTACAGAAAATTCGATATACTCTTATTTAAAAAGGGTGATGGATTTTTGAATATAACTTACTATGTTTCAGAAGATAATTATAAATACGTAGTAGCAACCGTTACAAAAAGACTTTTACTCTACAGCGAAATATTTCTCCATATTTTTTCTTTTTCAGCATTCATTATTAATTATCAAATTACTAAACATAAATACGCTACCCTTTTCACTCCAATTTTAGGAACAGTCTTGTCTATAATAGCTTATTCTATAATAATTCATTTCTTGTTTCAAAAAGTAAAGCCTATAATATTTATACGTAAGATAGTTAAAAAAACCTTGGGGTAATAGGAAACATTTCGTTTGAACTCCACAATAAAAAAATATATATAACCTCTAACAGTGAACAATTAGAATACAGTCTTAACAAAACACATAGTGTAAAGAAATTAGATTCAGCATACTGCATCATAATTCCGAAACATACCTATATTGTAGTTCCTAAACATTTTGGGATAGATAATGTAGATGAGAAAGAATATACAAACAATCTTCAACTGTTTATAAAAGAAATACAGGACGTTCGATCAGGATGATTAATACTAACAGGGGAGCACTCCGTATCTATTAAGTTAAGGAATTAGTATTCCAAAAAACGAAAAAAATGAGCTGAATTATTATAAATAACTATTGGAAAACAAAATTTTCATTTTGGGGATATTTTAAAATCTTAACTTGATAGCGATGCGTCAGGACCCCATATATTATATTTGACAGGAGGCTATCAATGAGGGACTTCACTGTAATGTTCTTTTCTATTCTGTTTTCAAATCTCATTTCTAAATTCATCTATTCCTATATCGGCCTGAGCTACAACCTATTTCAAGATAAATTTAACATTTTATTATTTACAATGGATTTTGGGATTTATATCATCATTTTTCTAGCAATATACTCTCTTTTTCGTAAATTTATAGTAAAAGAAAAAAATTAAATTCCCCTACTTCTTTTCTTATTTATCCAAAAAATTCTTTAGTTTTCAAATTAAAAAGCGATGAGGTGAGATAAAAATGAAGACTTGCCCCAAATGCCGTTACAAAATTAAAAAGAAAACCCTCTTTTTAAGAAATAACTCTCGTAAACTTGTTTGCCCAAACTGCGATATAACATTACATGTAACAAAAAACCATCTAAGAATATCCTTCATGATGACCAAAAATACATCGCTCAAAACATTATTTGCAACCATAATAAAAGGAAGTTTACAAGTATGAAAAAGAAGAGGGATCTACTTTTCATTAGAAAAGCGAATCCCTCTTCTTTTATTTTTAAATACGTTTATTTTTATAATATATTAAAAATCCAAACCACTCACGCTACGCTACGATAATTTTCTTGTTTTTCTTTTTGCTGACTAGGTTGTCGAATGAAAATAGCGATAACAAATGACACGACACACAATGCACCAATCACCATAAAAGTTGGTTTAATTCCACCTAAAGTTGCACCGATAAAGGAACCTGTAAGTGCTCCAAGACCAAAGCCTTGATATACAATACCATAGTTTTTACTATGATTTTTTAGACCGAAGAAATCACCAACAATAGCTGGGAAAATCGTGATATTTCCACCAAAGCAAAAAGCAACACTTGCTACACAGGCGAAATAAATACCATAATTTAAATCTACAAAACTGAGAACAAAAACAGACATAGCTATAACAGCAAACGTTACAGAAACAATTTTTAAACGGCTAATTTTATCTGACAACGATCCTAAAATGAGGCGGCCAACCGTATTAAAAATCGCAACCATGGCGACAGCATTAGCTGCTGTTGCTGCGCTAAGTCCTACGAGTTGAACACCGATATCTTTTACCATACCAATTAAGTATAAACCACTCATACATGATGCAAAAAACATAATGAATAACAGATAAACTTCTTTTGTACGTAGCATTTCTCTTGTTGTAAAGTCATGACTTTTTGTTTCATGTACTGTATCTTGTTCAGGGGCTTGATGGATTAAACAAGCGCCTACCACTACCATAACTGCAACAATTAATCCCCAATATAAAAACGCTTGTGATACACCAACTGAATCAATGAACTTTGTGTTAATATATTTAAAAATTAGGCTACTCGTGCCATAAGCAGCGACAGATATACCAGAAATTAAACCTTTACGCTCTGGAAACCACTTTATTAAATTTGATAGTGAAGTAATATATGCTGTACCATTTGCGTAACCTACAACAACGCCTGCTAGTACATAAAGCATTGGTAATGAGGACACTTGTGAACTAAGCATCAAGCCAATTCCTAAAGCTAATCCGGCTATCATAATGAGTTTACGAATTCCCCATTTCTCTTGTAATTTACCCGCAAACAAAGTTGCAAATGCTAAAGAAAAACTAGTGATTGAGAAGGTTATCGCAACAGCGTTAAGACTCCATCCGTATTTACTCACTAAAGGTTGATTGAATAAACTCCATGTATATATCGTTCCAAGTCCCATTTGTACAATGACTGTACCGAGGACAACAAGCCACGGATTAATAGATGAACGTTTCATACCGTCCTTCCACCTCTTTCGATTTGATAGCTTTATTGTATATGATGTAAATGATTGCGTAGGCACTTACAACACAGAGCGTCAAATATATGAAATCAGTTACAAAAAAAGAAGGATGAAATACAAAAAGTTGCTTATTAAATACAAAGCAGCCTCTTTAATTCTTTTGCATAAGTACAGCTTACAGGCACTTTTGAATCCTCTTTCATAAAGTGAAACTTTAATCAGTGGGGGGCTTCATCCCCCACTGATTATCAGCCCTCACCAATCGGGCTTTTACGGGCAGTTTATCTCCCGCCTAACTTCTTAAGAAAAGCGGAAACGGCCGGAGATTCTAGCCGCTAGAGCTGGACAATGCTTTCGCTGAATTTTGAGGTGGGAGTATTACTGCCCACGAATAGCGGGATAAAATTAAACAGTAAATCAAAAAAGATGTAATATTTATGAAACAAACTCCTTTTCAAGTTTCTCTCATTGAATTATTACATCGATTGTTTAAATTTCTATAATACAATATTGCACATCTATCTTATTCGATTTTTCAACCCTGTTAAAAGCTATACTACATATTTTTATAAATAATTAAAGAATTATACCTGAGAAACTTCCTTTTAATACTTCTTTTTCAAATTGATTCATACATGTAAACGCCGCAGTAATTTTTGTGCGATTTTTTTCATCCAGTTCAAATTGTTCAATAATTACATCACAACGGATCGTATCACCACTAAAAACTGGGCGTAAAAATTCAAAATCCATCTTACGAGCCAATACATTATAATCACCGCCAACTTTCGTAGGGAGTGTTGATGTTAAAAGTCCTTGTACAACAAATCGCCCTTGTTCATCTGGTGTCACATGATGAGCACCTTCATCCTTTGATACCTTCGTAAATAATACAACATCTTCTTTTGTAAACGTTCGTTCAAAGGTGATTATTTCGCCTACTTGTAATCCCATCGATACCCCTCCTCAAAGACATTTCATGGTTCACTTAATTTCACTGTTCGAATATACTTAATTTTTTCTGTACGTAAAAGTACTTGTTGTTAAAGACTCTCTCCTAAAAATAAAATATACACTTAGATTCTTACATAATCCCTTATTAATAAATCAGATGAAACAGGCTCGATACCAATTTCCCGTGACCAAACAGACAGCTGTCCAATGTGATGAATTTCATGCGTAATGATATGACGAATAATTCTTTCATATGTAAATGAAAATGAATTACCATTCTTACTCTTAACTTCTAAAATTCTCTCTCCAGTATCAAGAGCATATGACTCTAGAAATCTCTGTGTTACTGGTTTTGTTATAATTGAAAATGTCTTTACATCACTTAGGCTAGAAATTGTATTAATATCTTTTTTAATAACAGCAGTTCCTTGCATCTGATTAATCCATAATTGTTCGCAATCAATCACATGAAACAAAGTATGTATAATGCTCCCCATACCGCCTGCACGCTTTTTCGTTAGCTCTTCAATCGCAATTGTTTCACACCACTTAAACCATTCTTCTCTAACTTGCCAATTATAATGACACAAATCTATCAAAGAAATCACTCCATACAAAAAATGTCTGTTCTTTATTAATACTTAAATAATTCCGTACTTTCTAAGAGCAAAATCGATCCCATCTTCACTTGACTTTTTCGTGACGAAATCTGCAACTTCTTTTAATTGTTCATTCCCATTTTCCATAGCAATCCCAAGTCCTACTAATTCCAACATGTCTATATCATTCCCTCCATCCCCAAACGCAATAGCCTCTGATTTATCAATGCCAAAATACTGTAATACACTTTTAATCGCTAAAGATTTAGACACTTCTTCTTGTAACACATTTAAGACAAAAGGATGCCATCTGCTAAACATTAAATGCGGGAACTTATGAATATATCTCTCTACTGTTTCATCAGTAGCATACAAACACATCAAATAGACCTCTTGATTATAAATATGTTTATTTATATTTGGATAAGCATTCAATGACAACGTTTCATTTAGTGCTTCTAGTATTGCTTTATCTTCTACACCGTTCATACTAAATTCTTCTGTAAAGAAAGATAGACCATTATTCTCGATATTTGCAAATTCAACAACTTCTCGAATAACATTTTTATCCATTGGCACTTTATGAAGAATCTCTTGTTTATGCTTTACATAAGCTCCATTTGCTGTAATGAACGTATCCACTCCTAATTCTCTTATTTCATCGCACATCGATAGCGGTCTTCCTGTTGCTGCAACTACCCTTATCCCTCTATTCTTTAATACTTTTATAGCTTCTTTCGTTTTATTTGAAATACTACCATTTTCATGATGTGTAAGAGTTCCATCAACATCAAAAAATACAATTCTATAATCCATATGATAACTCCTTTACAAATAAATATATTAATCAGAAGAAAAGTACCTAAAAGTGAAAAATCAGAAAATTTGACACCCTAATAATATAAGTCCAAAGATATTATTTAGCAACTGTTCTAAAAATAAGAAGAACTTGACGCGTTATAAAATAAAATTAACGGTTTAACTGTCTCGATACAAAAATGAGCAAAGGACGCTTATAAAAAACTGCCTCTCAAATTTGATCATATTTAGATGAGTTTAGCTCAAAAGAGGAAAAAATACGGATGATTTGAATACCTATCAAAATTTATAAAGATTTTCATTTAATCTAAATTGCAGCTTTAGATCTTTCTTTAGTACCTTCCTGGTAAAATGGTAACTTCGATATGAAAATAAATAACATAAGAACAAACATAACCAATGCAGCTGCCATAAAAGCTATTCTTGCTCCAAAAGTAGAGGCTAGTCCTCCTAACAGAACTCCAGATAGCGGAAAAGATACCGTTAATATCATACGGTATGCCGCATTAATTCTTCCCATAAATTGATTAGGAATTTCTTTTTGTCTAATTGTAAATGTGTATATATTTAGCATTACACCGCCGATATTCAATATTGCATAGCCAAACATAGCAATCTGCCAATCATGAAATACAGCAAGCATAATTGTCCCTATTAAAGAAACTAGCCCCACAAGTGTAATTGCATATCCCATTCGCATATATTTTATTACAAATGGGGCCATAAATGATCCTAATAAAGTCATAGCTCCCATTATCGAATACACATTTCCAACAAGAGAAGCACTTAGATTAAAATCGTTTGCTAAGTGATATGTCATTACTATATATAAGGCTCCAACAGCCAAATTATAAAGACATCCTATAACTGCTAATACCCACAAAATTCTATTATGAATTAGAAATATCACTCCTTCTTTTACATCATGAAACACTTTATTAAATGTCATTTTTTCATTACTTCTCTCTACTTCACCAAATTTTATTGGCAAAATGATGACTACAATTAGCGTAAACAAATACGAAAATGCATCTAATAAAACTGCGTGAATCGTCCCTACTAAAGCAATTGTAAAGCCTGCTAAAGCTGGTCCAAATAAATTCGCTAAGTTATCCATACCTATGTAAATGGAATTTGCAGACGTTAATTGTTCTTCTTTTACTAACCTTGGCAACATATCAAAGTCCGCAACTAGATCAAAGCACAATGTGAGGATTGACAATAAAAAGCCGATTACAAATATTATCCCAATAGGAACTGTGCCAAATAATGATAATAACGGCAACATAGCCACTAATAAAAAACGACCAAAATCAGACCATATCATTACCTTTTTGCGGTTCCATTTGTCTACCATTGCTCCCAAAAAAGGACCAAAAATTACAAAAGGTACGACTTCAACAACCCACATCAAACTCATTAAACCAATTGAGTTCGTTCTTTCAAACACAAACCAAGGAATGGCTAATCGATAAATTTGACTTCCGATTTTTGAAAAGGTTGCTCCTATAAAATAAATAACAAACCATTTATTACTAAATACTCTCCATTTAGTGAATTTCATACTCATTACTCCCCCTCTCCTTCCAATATTTCTTGTCAATCAGCTAAAATATTTCGTTGCAAATGCTAGAAATATTGAAACAGAATGCCGAAATCCATCATCTTATTTCCAATTTTCATATCCCTATTTCATATTTTATTAGATAGAACAACAAGATAAATCAATCAAAAGTACGAAACTAGTATGAAAAACCTACTACTTCTGTAGCAAATTAACCCAAAAATGTGGTTTTAATATAAGTAAAGTAACAAACAAAACAAGCGTACTAACAGTTCAAGTAAACAACAATGCAGCTCGGCTGTTATATAAGAAACTAGGTTGAGTCGATGTAAAAGAGCCATTTTATCCAAGTTAGGATAAAATACCTTTTGTTATAATGGGGAAATTTTTATATTGATTTCATGAATAAGTTCCATATAAAATTCCATTACATGCAAAATAAGAATTACCAATCTACATTTACTGTTCATATATAGTTTTCAAAAAGAAATAAACACTTAAAGCATATAATCACTTTAAGTGTTTATTTCTTTTTCTGTATAAATCCCGCCAAACCAAACAGGAACCTATACATAATAAGAAGATATAATTATATAAATAGAAATATCACCTAACAACTTCATTTTCTTTTCCTTGATGTGTATAAGCGAATCATTTGGCAAACCGTAGATCATCTTATCGGGATATTTATTAATATATTCCGTGATGATAGACTCTTTTTCTTCTGTGTAACGCAAAAAATTTCAAAGAAGGTTCTACTTCATTCATAAACAATCTTAAGTGTCTCCGCCTTGTACCCCTCTGCTAAAGCATGGAATATAAATTGTTCTTTTTGCGGAGATGCTTTCGCTAAAAATAACGTTCCCTCTTTTCCATTGACTTCTATATAGTTTACCAAATAACCCTTTTTGGCATGAATGTACCACTTGCCGTCGTGCTGCAAAGTCGTTGTTTCATTTGGTTTTTTCTTTGCTTCCTCCCATTGTCCTTTGATTGCTTCTGGGACGAGATTATCGATATTCCCAGTCGTCATTTGCGGCTGGTCCTTTTTAAACAGTTCTTCTTTTTGGTATCCTGTTAAATCTGGTGTAAATCTTTTACTATCAATAGGAACATTGATTTCTAAGCTTGTTGGATATAAATAATCAGCCACTTTGCCAGCCGTATCATACGTTTCATATTTTACGAGAATTCCCGTATCTTTATCGACCCAAAAACGGAAGGATTTGTTGATTCTTTTGTTGATATCCCCTTTGATAACAAGCGTATTATGCCCCAATAACTGTTCATTTTGCTTTTCAATCTCCCAAGTATTCAAATTTCTCGTATAGTTCGAAGCTATTTCATAAGGGAATAGTGAACTCATTGCTTCACCAATAATAGGTCTTTCTCGAGAATCTGTTACGTTATCTCCTTCGCTATTTACTGAAAATGCATTTTCAATCTTTAATGGCTTAGAACGTTTTGCTTCTTGCCCATATCTCATTTCTATATACATACCTGTATCTTTTCTAAGATCCCACATCGTACCGTTATTGTAATAATGAGATGTTACCTTTTCTATTTCATTTTCCACACGAGTAGTTTTACTATAACCACCTGCTTGATTATGCAAACTAAGTTCATAATTAATTACCCTGTCACCTGTATTAACAGAATGAATTTTAAATTCACCTTTAGCAGTTTCAAAATTATCAACTGTATTCAGCATTTTCGTCAGTATCTCTTCTTTTGTCATATCCCCCAAATATTCTTCCTGCTTAGGAGGAGTATATACCGTTCCCTCTTTTTTTGTTTCTGTCAATATTACTTTTTTGGAAGCTTGTCCTTTCTGCTGTTCGTTTGTCCCATCTGCACGTGCATTTAACAGAGAAAATAATGAAACAACCACCACAGTAATTACACCAAGCGCAGACCAGCGATACGATTTCTTTTGAAACTTTTTAATCATGAAAATCCTCCTCTTTAAAGCTCTTTTATTTCTGATTAGATTCGCCAAACCTGGTACTTGGTAATAGTTAGAGTAATGTTCTAAAAGATTGATAATGGTATATCCATATGCGATTTTTTCCTTTTCCTCGAAAAACGTGAGCGCAAGTGCATCGCATGCAATTTCTTGATCTTCCCGCATGCATGAGTAGGCATACCAAAGAATTGGGTTAAACCAATTCAAAACTAACAAGCAATACATAATCCAATTAACACAAACGTCCCTTCGCTTAATATGAGCTAACTCATGATGAAAAATATGTTGTAGTTGCTGCTCATTAAGCCGGCTAATATGCACACTCGATACTAATACTTTCGGATGAAAGAATCCAAATACTGTCGGACTTGAAATTTTCCCAGCTATCAGTAACGGGATATTATTTTGGATGGACATAGACCTTTTACACTTTTCAAAGATGTTAATAACTCTTTCTTCTGTGATAACGGGTTGTTGTTGTATGTAGGAATGTAATCGTCTATTGATAAGATAAGTTGTGAAGCCTAGTATGATAACGCCTATTATCCAAATGTATGAAGCGATTTTATAAAAAGAAATGGAGGTATCTTTTTGCTTCTTATTTTGAGCGGGCTCTACTATATGTTTCTTTGTTGTCTGAGGTGTATGATCGGTGGAGCTTGTCTCTTCTGTAACTGTACTGGTATTTTGCATATTTTCCATCTCATGCACGCGCTCGTTTTTTGAAGAAACAACAGGTTGATTTTGAGTAAAAGTAGTCGTTTTATAACCATATGAAAGGAGTGAATACATACTATAAGAACTATCAGGTGACCAAGGCAGCAGCAATCTTACAATCAAAATCATCCATAATAAATAGTGCCACCTTGGACTTAGCTTGTTTCTTAACAAGACTTTGACACACAAAATAAGTCCCACTAATACACTTGCCATCACAGATGTTTCTATAACCCAATCAAATACGAGCGGGAGATAGATATTTATAAATCTATGTATCATTTCTATCTCCCCTTACGTTGATTCTCTTCATTCTTCTCATCAAGGATTTGTCTAAGTTCGTTTATGTCTTCTGAAGATAATTTTTCTTCTTTTAAAAAGTTTACAAGAAGCGGTTTAAACGCCACCCCACAAAAACGTTTGAGAAGAGACCTTGTTTCTACTTGTAGATAATGATCTTGTGACACTAAAGGATAATAGGCGTACATACGCCCTTTTTCATGATGATAGGAAACAGCTTCTTTTTGAACTAATCTGTTCATCAGTGTTCGAATCGTTTTTGGATTCCAATCTACAATCAATTCTAGTTCTTTAATCACCTCATTTGCTGTTTGAGGAGATTTTTCCCAAAGAACTTTCATGATTTCTAATTCAGCCTCAGATATTCTAGGTAATTCCTTCATTATATATCCCTCCCTATATTACAAATGTAATCTTAAATTCGATATTACATTTGTAATCAGATAATGTCAATAATATTCATAATATTTTCATTAACTATATCAATTGATTAGTCTCTAAAATATAATTCATACATGATGTTGCTATATCAAACATAAGAGAAGCATCTGATGAATAAATTAAGTCGCTCCGATATTGTAGAGAAAATGTTAAATAATATTAGAAATACAATAATCGCCTACCCGTAAATTTGGTAGGCGATTAGTTACACATAACATCCTTTTTAATTATTTATCCCACATTAACGGGCAGTAATACTCCCACCTCAAAATTCAGTGAAAGCAAAGAAGTTAAGTGGGAGATAAACTGCCCGTAAAAGCCCGATTGGTTCAACTAATAATCAGTGGAGGGTGAAGAAAACCCCCACTGATTAAAGTTTCACTTTATTTTAGCCAATATAGATTTAACAAAGTTTGTTTTGTCATCTGTATATTTAAATTTATTATTTGGATTAGCCTTTGAAAGTTGAATCTTTAACTGTTCATACTCTATCCGAGCAGTTTTATTATTTTTTAAGTAATCTCTAAAGCACAATTGTTCAATTAAATATTTATTACCCTTCTCATACATATGAATTTGATGTGTTCTCGGTTCTCCCTTATTAAAATAATATCTCTCGGGTAATACACCTTTTCTATACCTATAACTTAACCGTTCTAGCTTAGCAATACATTCCACACCATTTTCAAAATTCTTTAATTCAACCGCAATATCAATAATAGGTTTTGCACTCAAGTGTGGAATAGAAGTACTTCCAATATGGTGTATTGCCAAAATGTATTCTCCAATTTGTTTTTCAATTAATTGTTTCTCTTTTAAAAATTCGACTTCCCATTCTTCAGTCCAAGGAACTAAAAAAACTTCACCACGGGGCAACCCTAACATTTGATTCACTCCTCCTGCATACAGCCCTTTTCTTTACGAATTAAATATCAAAATATTCTCTCTTTCATTATATAGCATACAAATAAAAAGATGGCGTGAAATTCCAATTCAAATCATCTTTTTAAATAACTATTTTAATTTTAAAAGACTTTATTATTTTCGTACAATAATTTTGATATCGATATATAGAATCGTAAATCATCTACGGAGATCCTTCGTGATTTGTACAAGCATTTCGCTCGAAAATGATTTACAATCATAAAAAAGGACAACCATAGGAGCGATTTAAATGGATTACTGGAGAAATAATACGATTTGGTTTGATCAAATCCCTAATAATCTCTTTTCTCATCTAAATTTAAAAGAAGATAAATTAAAAGAAATGACACTTCAAGAAATCGAATATTTAATTTTGTGGCATTACAAAAATAAGTTAGGTAATTTTATTGATATGCCAATTCCCGAAGGTCTCCTCTATCTAGAATTAAATTGGTCCAATATACAAAATTTCATTGGAATAGAGAAACTGGTTAAATTAAAGCGTTTAGAGCTACATGATTGTACCAAATTAAAAAGCGATTGCGGTTTATCGAAAATAGCTAATACTTTAGAGCATTTGCACATCAATCAATCAAAGAAATTTGTTCCAACCGAGGAGCTATTTTCACTTAAAAACATTCGTGTTCTTTGTCTAAATTCTTGTGGTAATCTTGAAAATCTATCATTTTTAAACCAATTCCCTAATTTAATTGATTTTCGATTTGTTGATACCAACGTTTTGGACGGTAATTTATCACCAATATTAGAACATCCCACAATTAGAAATGTCGGTTTTCTAAATAAAAGACACTATAATATAAGTTCCGAAAGGATGGAAGCTCTTTTAACAGAAAAAAATAATGATAAAGAATATAAAAGCATTGTTGAAAAAGGAGAGTTTCAAACTTTTAGATATAACTATTAATTAAAGGAATCTATAAAATGGATCTCAAAGGAAATCTATAAACTAAGCTAAAGATATTTAGATAAAGCATTTACAGGTAAAAAAGCGGATTCTTATCTAGAATTTCAGATCCCGCAACATAAAAAGCCACGATACCCTATGAATCGAGTGGTATTATCCCCTTTAAGTAGACATTCAAAAAAACCTTCATGATAAGATGAAGGAAAGAATGAAACTTGGAGGGGATTTTTCTATGGCGAAAAAGGGACAACAATTTCAATCCTACACGGAAGAATTTAAGTTAGATGCCGTTAGGGCCTATGTGAATGGGTCCGAAAGTTATCAAAGGCTCTCAGAACGATTAGGTATTCGAAGTTGTACACAATTAAAGGTTTGGGTGAAAAAATGGAAAAATGGTGAACCATTTGATGAACGTAGTAAAGGTAATGCACCGTTTAAAGGACAACCACGTA
>NZ_JQKQ01000047.1:0-22847 GCF_000746135.1 Bacillus sp. UNC322MFChir4.1 | reverse complement strand
CAAGAAACAGGAACAATCACAGCAACAAGTTTGCGAATAAGAAGCGCAGCGAACACAAATAGTACGATTCTCGGATACTTAAAGCAAGGCGAGAAAATAACAGTACTAGGAAAAGCAAATGGCTGGGCGAAGATTTCGTACAAAGGAAAAGAAGGCTACGTTTCGTTACGGTTTGTACAAATTAGTACGGGTTCGAATGCTAGTAATGGAAATAATGGACAAGTAGAAGAAATAGGAATTGTAAATACATCTTTATTAAATGTGCGCCAAGGTCCTTCAACAAGTACTGCAATTGTAGCACGCTTGAAAAGTGGTGAGTCAGTTGTAATACTAGGCAAGGAAAATGGTTGGGCGAAAGTTCGAGTAAACGGTGTGGAAGCTTATGTTTCTTTACAGTTCTTAAAGTTAAAACAATCATCTTCTTATGAAGTGATCACAGAAGCAGGAAAAGTTCAAAAATCGAATGGAATGGAAGCAGAAAAGGAACTGCAAACAAGACCAGAAGATGGCTATATCGTTAGTGATGGTAAAGTTGTGAATATGAAACAAGGCTTTGTACGAGCAAATAAGTTGATTAATATTTATGATATTGCAACTGGTAAAAAGTTAACATATGTACGAGGAGGAGCTGATTTAAAGTTCCTAAAAGTGGCTGGCGACCGTGTACATGTGAAAATTGATGGTACAACAGGATATGTCAATATAGACGATGTTACTTTATATCCTAATATGGTTCATGAATCAACGTCATATTATTCATTGAAAAACGGAAAGCTTTATCACTATGTATATGATAATTCTACGAGCGCGTATGCGGCATATCAAATTGGTAATGCACCGACTCATTTACAAGAAGGTCAGCGTTATGAGGCATTTGATAAAACGCAGATCGGTGGGAAAGATAGTTATCAATATTTTGAGTATGTGCCGATTCGCGTTACATCTACTTATACGGCGAAAGATATTGATGATTTCTTAAGAAAAAATAGTGCAGATAGTCCGTTGATTGGAACTGGAAAATATTTTGTGAATGCAGCACAAAAATATAATTTAAATGCAGGTTACTTACTATCTCATGCCGTTTTGGAATCTGGTTGGGGAAAAAGTCGTATCGCACGAGATAAGAAAAATTTATTTGGTTTTAGAGCGGTGGATTCTGACCCATATAATGGTGCAACGTCATTTCAAACGTGGGAAGAAGGCATTAACTTCTGCGCTTCGTATATCGATCAAAACTATTTAAATCCAAATGGCTGGACATATAACGGCGGGAATTTGGGAGATAAATCACAAGGTATGAACGTCATGTATGCAAGTGATGAAAATTGGGGCCAACAAATTGCTTCTCTTATGAATAAACTTGATGCTATGAACGGTGGAAAAGATTTGAATAAATATCGATTAGGTATGCTGAAAGCTGGATCTGTGTTATTTAAAGAGATAGATGGAGCGCAAGTAAATGCAGCACCTCGTGATATTACGGTTGCAATTAAGACTATGATTCAAACTTCAAGTGAAACATACTATGAGCTAGTTTCTGACAACACAGCGTATAATAGTGTATATGTGAAAGCAAGCTCTGTAAAACTTATATCTTCATATTGATAAATAGCTAGATTCATAATGTTGATGTTAAGTATAGAAGTTAGTTATATGTCGGATATTGTTGAAGGGTCTTTAAATCGTGTCGAAGCGCCGATATATTATATTGCGGTCGTTCACTTCTGACATCGGTGCAGGGAAATCAAATAGATGTTTTCATATAATCGAAAAAATATTCTTTTTTTCAATCTATGAAAAATGCTACAATATTAAAGAAAGAATACAATTTTTTCCTAGGTGGAAAAGGATTTGTAGAAAGGAAGAGACTTCATGCCTATCATTTTAGAAAAAGGACAGAAGATCGACTTAACGAAAGGGAAACCAGGGTTAACGAAGCTACAAGTTGGCCTAGGATGGGATCCGATGGAAAAAGCAGGTGGGTTTTTATCTTCATTGTTTGGAAGTAAGCCAAATATTGATTGTGATGCATCTGTGATCATGCTTGAGAATGATCGATTTTTACATAAACATGATCTCATTTATTTTGGAAATAAATTATCTTCTTGCGGAAGTGTTACTCATTCGGGTGATAATTTAACAGGTGAAGGTGCAGGGGACGATGAGACTATTTTTGTCGAATTACCAAAAGTTCCATCTAGAATAAACCGCCTCATCTTTGTTGTAAATATTTATGATTGCGTGAACCGTCGTCAAGACTTTGGGATGATTCGTAATGCGTATATTCGTATTCAAAATCCGCAAACAGGTGAAGAGTTAGCACGTTATAACTTAACGGATAACTACGGTGGAAAGATGACTTTAATTGCTGGTGAAATTTACCGTCATGATAATGAATGGAAGTTCTCGGCAATTGGAGAAGGAACGCAAGCTAAAAATTTAAGTGAAATCGTCACGAGTTATCAATAAAGTGAAACTTCCATCAGTTTGGGGCTTCGTCTCCCACTGATGGAAAGCTCTCATCAACCGGATTCTTACGGGCAGTACTACACTTTGAGTACTGCCCGGTAGAGCCGGATAATTTTTAAGGAGGCGTTATATATGGCAGTTATTTCATTGCAAAAAGGACAAAAAGTAGATTTAACGAAAACAAATCCAGGTCTTTCAAAAGTAATTGTTGGTCTTGGTTGGGATACAAATAAATATGATGGACAGGCTGATTTTGATTTAGACGTAAGTATTTTCTTAGTTGGAGCAAATGGTAAGGTTGGCGGAGGCGAAGACTTCGTTTTCTACAATAATCCGACCGGGGCAAATGGTTCTGTACAGCATTTAGGTGATAATCGTACAGGAGAAGGCGACGGGGACGATGAAACAATCAAAGTTGATATGAAAAATGTTCCTGCGCATATTGAACGCATTTGCTTTACGATTACAATTTATGATGGAGAAGGTCGTCGTCAAAACTTTGGACAAGTATCTAACTCCTTTGTGCGCATTATAGATGAAGAGAAGAAAACAGAGCTAATTCGCTATGACTTAGGCGAGGACTTCTCAATTGAAACAGCAGTTGTAGTCGGTGAATTATATCGCCATAACAATGATTGGAAGTTTAATGCGATTGGAAGCGGATTCCAAGGTGGGTTAGCATCTTTATGTAAAAACTTTGGTTTAGATGTAGAGTAAAGTGACTCTTCCATAAGTGGGGAGGATTCATCCCCACTTATGGAAAGCCAGCCCAATCGGGGTAAATAATCTATGTAAATAGAGGTGAAGCGCGATGGTTATTCAGTTACAAAAAGGACAAAAAATTGATTTAGGTAAGACAAGCCCAGGCCTTACGAGAGCAGTTATTGGTCTTGGCTGGGATATTAAACAATATGACGGCGGATCTGATTATGATTTAGACGCATCTGCTTTCTTATTAAATCAAGAAGGTAAATGTACGAAAGAAACAGACTTTATCTTTTATAACAATTTACAATCTCCTTGTGGTTCTGTGGCACATACAGGTGATAACCGAACTGGAGAAGGTGATGGTGATGATGAACAATTAGTTGTTGATCTAAGCAAAGTCCCAGCTGATGTACACCGTATTGCGATTACAGTTACTATTTATGATGCAGAGGGCCGCCGTCAAAACTTTGGACAAGTTGCCAATGCATTTGCTCGTTTAACGAATGAAGAAACAAATGAAGAAGTACTTCGCTATGATTTAGGGGAAGATTTCTCCATTGAAACAGCGGTTGTCTTTTGTGAATTATATCGTCATAATGGACAGTGGAAGTTTAATGCTGTCGGAAGTGGCTTCCAAGGTGGACTAGGTGCGCTTGTAAGAGCGTACGGCTTGGATGCATAAGAAGGAAGCGACTTTCGTTTCCTTCTTTTCCGCTTTCTAGAAATTTAAAAATAGAATAGGAGTCAATAGCTGTATGGAGATCTTACACGGAATTCTTGATACGTATGCCCAATTTTTTAATTTAGATATGTGGGTAAAGGTATTAACAGATCCAGTATCTTGGGGATTAATTGGAACGCTTGTTATTTTGGAAGGATTGCTATCTGCTGATAACGCGCTTGTATTAGCTGTTATGGTAAAGCATCTTCCAGAAGAAAAGCGTAAAAAAGCTTTATTTTACGGGCTTATTGGTGCGTATGCATTTCGTTTTATTGCCATCGGAATTGGTATGTACTTAATTAAATTAGCATGGGTAAAAGTACTTGGTGCCCTTTACCTTGCATGGCTTTCCGCAAAACACTTCATTGATAAATCTAAAGGAAATGAAGATGACGAAGAAGCTCATGGTATGAAGCAAGATAGCATTCTCTTTAGAATGTTTGGCATGTTCTGGGGAACAGTTGTAATGGTTGAGTTAATGGACATTGCGTTCTCTGTAGATAGCGTTCTTGCGGCATTTGGTGTTTCAAATGAAGTATGGATTTTACTTCTTGGCGGAATGCTTGGTATTTTAATGATGCGTGGTATTGCCGGCGTATTTTTACGATTACTAGAACGTATTCCAGAACTAGAAACGACAGCATATATATTAATTGGAATTATTGCTGCGAAAATGTTGCTTTCTGTATTTCATATTGAAATGCCGCACTGGTTATTCTTCATCATTTTAGTTATTGCATTTGGTGCGACATTTATTTTACATTATATGAAAACATCTCGCCAAACTCGTGAAGAGGTGGCAGCTTCTAAGAAAGAAGATTAATAGGTTAATAGATTAAATGGGTTTGCTCATCATATGGGCGCCCATTTTTTATAAACGTTTCGTTTGGAGGTGAACGAGTGTGTTTTCACGTTTTACATTTCACCCACAGTTACTAGGCGGGGAAGAAGTATTAAAACAGTTTGAAACCGGTTTAGCAAAGCGGCCGCATTATGAAGTAACAGAGAATGATCTACATTTTAGCTATATAGGCTGTCGCATTCTTGGCGTGCCTAATGATACGGATGAATACTTTAACCAGTTATTTGCGTATAGTCAAAATGAGAAGATCACTGTACTTCACGAACAAAATTTAAATAAAGTCATTCCTTCAGAAAAGCTTCGTGATATTCAAGAAGTTTTTTCACTGCATCAACAGGCAGCAAACGGTTTAACTGTCAATCGTCTCGTTGCCCATTTATCGGGAAAACGTTTATTGCCCGAAGTTGATCATCCCGATATACAACACTACATACATGCAACTTTTATTTCAATTTTAAAGCTGTACGAAAAACAGCATAATCAATCGTTAAAAACAGAAGGTTTTCGCCGGTTTTTAATTGATATGATTAAGTTAAGTGAAAATTACGTTTCGAAATGGTTTTCACAAAAGGATTATAAAGCACAAATGCCGCAAATTATATGGTATGGTGATGCGTCGGAAAGTCGAATTTACTTTTTATACTTCCTTATTATGCTCGGATGTGATGTATTGTATTATCATCCAGAAGGAGAAGATGGTTTTGAAACAATCGATGAAGAAAATCGAACATTTGTGATTTCGCATTCGAGTCGGATTGCATTAGAACCATTTCCGGATAAAAAGAGAGAGCGCGTTGCAACTGTCGCGTATCAAGCCTCAAAAGAAATTGAGCAAGTGCTTCATCATGATAATTCACTCTTGTATAAACCATGGCAATTTAGAGCGTATACACCAGTTGCCCGGACGTTAAAGACGACGTATGATGAACTGTTTATCATTACGAAAGAAAAAGCATTTATAAGACCAACATTCTTTGTAGAAAAAGGGCATATTTATATTCCATCATTATTTGCAAAAGTGTCTGGTGTTTCTAAAAATGAGAAAGAGTATTTTCAAAGATTAAAAACGTTAACATCATATGAAAATAGTCTGCTAATCAATCAATTTCCTTTTACGAAGGAACAGAAAGCGAATTTTCAATTCCATTATCGTGATGCGTTAAACCGTTCAGGAAAACTTGATGCACAGAATATCATTCAAAGTCATTGGTGGCCGCATAAGCGCTTACCAGAAGGGCTGCAATATGGTATTGCAGAGGCTATCATTCATACATGTGAAAGTGGGCTCTGCAAAAGAGTAGGATCTGAAACAGAGCAAGACACTGCTTTATATGTGTTTGCTCAGCTTTCACAAATCCCACCGAACATACTTGAGCAGCTTGAGAAATTTGATTATTCGCAAGAAGTGCCGAAAGTAGTTATATTTAACAATGAGAAAAGTGGAGAGCTGACACGTTCTGATGCGGTAGTAATGCTCTTTTTAAATCAAATTGGTGTCGATGTGTTACATTTTAATCCGACAGGACGTAATGACATCGAGCAGTATATTGAAGCGGGCGCATTTGATTCCCACTGGCTAGAAGAAGTGAGCTTTGATGTAGCCTTTCACGGCGCTTCGTCTCATAAAAATTTATCAAACACTTTAAAGGGGTTATTTCGGCCATTTTTATAAAGAAAGGAAGATACATATATGAATCCGATCGTATTAGATCCAACAACAGAATTGAATGAACAAACGTCGAAAGATATTCGCCTGCAGTTAAGACAAGACTCTGAGGTGCAGCGCATATATAATGGTGTAGACATTAAAGATCAATTGGAATTAATTGAGCTAGGTAAAGAGCCATCTTTAGAGATTTCAAGGTTTGCAGATCAAATTTTACATACGATGACATTATCGAAAGTAGAAGACTCTGGTGAGCTATTAAAACAGCTTGGGAAAATTATGGACAAGTTTGACAGTAAAGATTTCGTTGAAGAAAAAAGCGGTTTTTTCTCTCGTTTATTTAAAAAAGGAAATCAAATGATTGAACAAATCTTTAATAAGTATCAAACGATGGGCCGCGAAATGGATAAAGTGTACGTGGAAATCACGAAATATCAAGATGAAATGAAGCGTTCAATCGGTACGTTAGATGGTTTGTATGATCAAAACTTAAAATACTATTTAGATTTAGAGAAATACGTTGTTGCGGGTGAAATGCTACTTGAGCGTCTGCAAACAGAATTAGTTCCAATGTATGAAGAGCGCGTTCAAAACAATGATCAACTTGCAGGAATCGAGCTAGAATCATTAAAGAACTCTGTAGAGATTTTAGAACAACGCATTGACGATTTAGAAAAAGCGCGTATGGTTGCCCTATTAACAGCACCGCAAATTCGTATGATTCAACGTGGTAACAACAAGTTAATCGGGAAAATTAATTCAGCGTTTATTACGACAATTCCTATTTTTAAAAATGGTATTATTCAGGCTGTGAATGCAAAACGTCAAAAGCTTGTTGCCGATTCAATGGCAGAACTTGACCGCCGCACAAACGAGTTGTTGAAGAGAAATGCTCAAAATATCGCAACGCAAAGTGTCGAAGTAGCAAAACTAACTGGTTCTTCAAGTATTAAGATGGAAACGCTTGAAGAGACTTGGAACATTATTTCGAAAGGTGTTCAAGAAACAAAACAAATTGAAGAACAAAACAAACGTGAGCGTGAAGAAAGCCGTAAGCGTATGGCAGAATTAACGGATCGAATTAAGAAGGAAATGCAAGGATAATGATAGAAAAGGCAGTGAGGAATTTCCTTACTGCCTTTTCAATACCTTTATTATTTCATTTACTAGTAACGGAATGATACTAAGTAATAAAACAAATCCCCAATCGTTTACTGTTAAAGCATGTACACCAAATATGCTGGCAAGAGGCGGAATCGAAATAATACATACTTGTATACATACACCGATCAGAAGAGAGAAAACTAAGTATTTATTTGTCAATATCCCAATCGAGAAGATTGATTTTGTACGTGATCGTAAATTAAAAGAGTGAACGAGCTGTGAAAAACTGAGTGTGACAAAGGCCATTGTTTGCGCATGTAATAAAGCATCTGCTTCAATTTGAGATGGAAAGAGAGGAAAAAGATTCGTATCCCCTGTATATAATTTTGCGCCAACAATAAAGGCGATTAATGTGATGAGCCCAATGACAATCCCGTTTAGTATTAAAAATGGTACACTGCCGTTAAATAAGCTGTCTGTCGCACGGCGCGGCTTTTCTTTCATAACGTCCGGATCTTCTGGATCTACGCCAAGTGATAATGCTGGAAGTGTATCTGTAATTAAATTCACCCACAAAATATGAATGGGACGAAGTGGTGTAGCCCAGCCGAGTAAAATAGCTAAGAAGAGTGTAATGATTTCTCCGAAGTTACAAGAAAGTAAGAAAAGAATAGACTTTCTAATGTTATGATAAATGCTTCTCCCTTCTTCGACGGCTTTAACAATAGACGAGAAATTATCGTCTGTTAACACCATATCAGCAGCACCTTTTGCGACATCCGTTCCGGTAATCCCCATTGCAACACCAACATCTGCTTGTTTTAAAGATGGTGCATCATTGACCCCATCTCCAGTCATGGAAACAATATTTCCATTTGCACGTAGTGCTTTTACAATTTTCACTTTATGTTCAGGAGAAACACGAGCAAAGACGTTTAAATGATTCACTTCGTTTGCGAGTTGTTCATCTGAAAGATTGTCTAATTGTGTTCCCATTATTACTTCGGATTCTTCTGCAGCAATTCCAAGTTCTTTTGCAATGGCAAAGGCGGTATCTTTATGATCTCCTGTAATCATAACGGTGCGAATGCCAGCTTTCTTACATTCTTTAATAGCTGCTTTCACTTCTTGGCGAGGCGGGTCAATCATCCCTACAAGACCAATGAATATAAGATTTTCTTCTGCTTCTTGCATGTTAATATGCTCGGCACTGTATTGTTTGAAAGCGAATGAAAGTACGCGTAACGCTTTTTGTGACATCGCTTGTGCCGCTGCTATTATTTCGTTTTGATCACTTTCAGTTAATGGCTGCACAGTGCCATTTTTAAGAATATGTTTGCACCTAGGTAAGAGTTTATCGATTGCCCCTTTTGTCATACTAAAGTAGTTGTCTTCGTATTCATGCAGCGTTGACATCATTTTACGATCAGAGTCAAAAGGAAACTCATTTAGGCGTTTATGTTTCTTTTCTAGCATATCTTTTTGAAGATCAAAGGTAGATCCCGCAACAAGAAGAGCAATTTCTGTCGGATCTCCAGTTTGTGATTCAGCATTGTAAGAGGCGTCGTTACATAAAACCATATTTTCTAATAGTAGACGCTGAACATCATTATTTACGTTTACATTTTCTAATGCATCGTATGTACCATCACTATAAAAGTGAGTAACTGTCATTTTATTTTGCGTTAATGTCCCAGTCTTATCTGAACAAATAATCGTAACAGAGCCAAGTGCTTCAACAGCTGGTAGTTTCCGGATGATGACATTTTGTTTAATCATACGCTGTACACCGATTGCGAGAACGATAGAAACGATAGCTGGTAAGCCTTCTGGAATCGCGGCAACCGCTAAACTTATCGCGGTCATAAACATTTCTAACGTATCACGACCTTGGAAAAAACCGATTAAGAACATGATGATACATATTCCTACAGAGACAAATCCTAAATATTTTCCAACTTGCGCTAGGCCTTTTTGAAGAGGTGTTGTATCATCATCAGCTTGATGCAAGAGAGTGGCGATTTTCCCTATTTGTGAATGCATTCCTGTTTGGGTAGCTACGCCAACACCGCGACCATATGTAACAAGTGTAGACATAAAGGCCATATTCTTTTGATCACCTAATGGTACTTTCTTCTGATGTTGCCCTGAAGGAGTATACGTTGCATCTTTATCTACAGGAACGGATTCGCCCGTTAAAGCAGATTCTTCAATTTTTAAATTGGCTGTTTCGATGAGCCGTAAGTCACAAGGAATATAGCGACCTGCATCAAGCAGAACAATGTCTCCAGGAACGACATTTTCGGATGGAATTTCTTTTAATTCACTACCTCGTTTTACAATTGCTTTTGGAGTCGCCATCTTTTTTAAAGCTTCTAGAGCTTGCTCTGCTTTTGATTCTTGAATGATACCAATTACAGCATTTAAAACGACTACAACAGCAATAATACTAGCATCAGCCCATTCGCCGACAAAGGCAGAAATAAGAGCTGCAATTAAAAGAACATAGACGAGAATATCATTGATCTGGGCAAAAATACGTTGACCCAAAGTTCTTTTTTTCTTCATTTCGAGCTCGTTTTTCCCGTATTTGTTTAATCGAGCTACCGCTATTTCTTCGGTTAAACCTTGCTGTTCATTTGTTTCTAGTTCATGCAATGTCTGAGTTGTTGTCTTACTGTACCAATTGCTCATATGAAAGCACCTCCAGTAAAAAACAGTTATCAATTGTAGTGTGGAAAATTTCGATTTGATGTGAAGTCTCTGATGAGTGGGTTATTATTATTTTACAATATTTTGAAGGTGTGCGAATAAATGTGGAGATTTGTCATAAATTTGTTGGAAATAAAAAGAAACGGATTTCAAAAGATTGACATGTATCAAACTTTTGGAATCCGCTGTCATAGCCACTTTTTCTTATTTCTTGATTAGTGTGCCTAATTCTTCTGTAATAGCTTCCATTTCGCTGATGCTAAATGTGTCGCGTTTCATAACATGCTCATAAATTTCACGTAAGTCTTCGTACATGTTTTCATTGAAGTTTTCAGCTCTCATTGCACCAGCGTTTACCATACGTAACTTTTCTTTAATTGCTTCTACCATATATTCAACGTTCTCTTGTGTTTTTACGGATAAATCCACGGAAGTGTCCCCCTTTAAAATAACATAGACTTATCTTAACATTTTTTTATCATTTTCGTTAACGGAAGTTTGCAATCGTATTAAATTAGTATCTATTTCCTTTATAAGTAATTGTTGATTGTTTATACTAAATATACAAGTTAAAAAACGACATAAACCCCTTTCTATTTTGGGGGAGACTAGAGCATCTGACCGCGCATAGAAGCGGTTAGGACCTTTTCCTACCACATGCAAAGTTTAAAGCAAAAGGAGAAGGCAAGTAGTTTACATAGTAACGACTTCTATGTCGAAAGATTAAACTGGGTATATAAATATAAACAGATGCAAGATGAAGGGAAGAAACAATATGGTTCAGGTTTTATTTGTTTGTCTTGGAAACATTTGTCGTTCTCCGATGGCAGAGGCGATTTTTCGTGAGCAGGTCAAAAAAGAAAAATTAGAAACGGTCATTACTGTTGATTCGGCTGGAACCGGAGATTGGCATATCGGCCATCCACCTCATCATGGTACGCAAAAAATTTTAACGGAAAATGAAGTGTCCTTTGAAGGAATTAAAGCCCGTCAAGTAGAAAAAGAAGACTTAACAAAGTTTGATTATATTATTGCAATGGACAATAAAAATTTAGATGATTTAAAGGTTTTAGGCAAAGCTGGCGGCTATATTGGCAGACTATCCGATTTTGTTCCAAACGGTGGTTGGACAGATGTTCCGGATCCATACTTTACAGGGAACTTTCAAGAAGTATATGACCTTGTAACAGAAGGATGTGCAAAATTGTTAGCGTTCATTCGAAATGAGCAAGGAATATAAGAATGTTAGTTCAGAAAGTAAAATGTAAAGCTTCCATTGATGGGTGTCCCCGTTAATGATGAGTTGAGCGCATCAAACTCTTATGGGGAGGTTGATTTCAAAGTTTTTCCTTTGAGATTTTCTTGTTCATTAGAGTGAGATAAATTTCTAACAAAATAGATGAAAGGGTGAAGGAATATGGCAAAGAAGGGAAACCTTGTACGAAATATTGCAATTGGTGTGGCAGCAGGTGTGGCGGTTTCTATGTTAAAGAAGGAAAATCGTGAAAAGGTGAAGTATACAGCAGGAAAAGCAAAAACAAAAATGATTGAAATTGGTGAAAATGCAAAGCTGAAAGAAAAAGTACAAACAGTTACAGATAAAGGGCGCGAATTCGCAGATCTTAATGTTGTAAAAGCAAAAGTAGCGGAAATTAAAAAGTTAACGCCAGCTGTTGTTGAAACTTTAAAAGAAACGAAAGATATTTTTAGTAAGAAGAAGAACACTGTAAAAGAACAACCGGAAACAATTGAGATTCAAGCGGTTGTCCCAACAGAAGAATTAAAGGTAGAAGAAGAATTAATTGCAGCGGAAGAAGAACCTATTGCAGAAGAGAAGCAATCAGAAGCGTATATCGAACTAAAACAAAATAATGAAGAAAAGAAAAGCGTTTAAAAAAGATGAAAGCATTTTTACAAAAAGCAAGAACTCATCATGTTTTCACATTTGGAAAAGACCTGTATGATCGAACAATGCGAGATGACGTGGCGGGCTTAGCAGCACAGCTCGCTTATTTCTTCTTGCTTTCTCTTTTTCCAGCGCTCGTCTTTTTAATTACACTTCTTGGATATATTCCAATTCAGACAGAAGATGTATTAGCCTTTTTAAAGGATTATGCTCCTGAAGATGCAATGAGTTTAATTGAAGGAAATGTACATGCAATAGTAAATAAGCAAAATGGTGGATTATTATCGTTTGGTTTACTTGCCATGTTATGGTTTGCATCTAACGGTGTTAATGCGGTGATGAAGGCATTTAATCGCGCCTATGATATTAATGAAACCCGTTCTTTTATTACAACAAGGGCATTATCCATTGTATTAACATTAGCAGTGATTTTTATGATTGTCTTCGCTTTAATTTTACCTGTATTTGGCCAATTAATTGGAGCAGCAATTTTTAAAATTTTAGGTTTATCTGAAGAATTTACGTTTGTGTGGAGTATTGTTCGATTACTACTAAGTTTTCTTGTATTGTTCGGTTTATTTTGCTTTTTGTATAAATTTGCGCCAAATCGTCATGTGAAGAGAAGAGAAGTGGTGACAGGAGCAATATTTGCTACAATTGGATGGATTGTGGTATCGTATTCATTTGCTTACTATGTTGATAACTTTGGGAATTATGCTACTACATACGGTAGTCTCGGTGGTATTATTATTTTAATATTATGGTTTTATTTAACTGGCTGGGTAATTTTACTTGGCGGAGAAATTAATGCACTTTTGAATTGTTATCGAACGAGTGACAATAATTCCCGTAATCAAAAATAATCTTCTGTCCCATACTAAAAGGGAATAGGGGGGATTATTCATGGGTCAAAATAAGACTGGTAATAGCAAAAATGACAAAAATCAGCGTAAACAACGCAGCAGCTCGCAGCCAAAACATAAAACGAGCAGCAGTGCAAACGGACATAATAGTTATCATTAAAAAAGAGCTGTCCCAAAAGTTTTACTTTTGGGACAGCTCTTCGCTTTTCGATATGAGTCAGTTTCAGCGAATCGACTACTTGTGTGTCGGATATCGTCGAGGGATCTTTATCCCGCATTAACGGGCAGTAAAAGCCCGATTGGTGAGAGCTTTCCATCAGTGAGAAAGGCGTCACTGATGGAAGTTTCACTTTAAATCGTGTCGAAGCGCCTATATATTGCAAAGAACGATCGATAACGGAAAAAAGCTGACTTCAAAAGGCACTTATGTGCCTTTTGAATCAGCTTCTTAATTATTTGCTTTTAATAACCGTAATCCATTTAAAATAACGAGAATCGTACTTCCTTCATGACCGATGACACCTAATGGAAGGGCTAAAAATTGCAGGAAGTTTGAACAAATGAGCAGCATGATGACAGTTAATGAAAAGATCACATTTTGCTTTACAATGCGATTCATTCGTTTAGATAAGCGAATGGCTTGTGCTAAGCGGGAAAGTTCACTTTTCATTAAGACAACGTCAGCTGTTTCTAACGCAACATCAGTTCCTTCTCCCATTGCAACGCCAATACTTGCTGTGGCTAAGGCAGGAGCATCATTAATTCCGTCACCAACCATTGCTACTGTACCGTACTTCTCTTTCAATTGTTTGATCGTTTCTACTTTTGTTTCTGGTAAGCATGATGCGTAATATTCTTTAATATTACTTTCAGCAGCGATGGCTTTTGCTGTTTGTTCATTATCACCTGTAATCATAATTGCTTCAATGCCAAGGCTTTGGAGTTCGCGAATTGCTGCAATTGTTTCTTGGCGCAATGTATCTTTTAAGGCGATCAGACCGAGAATGCCGTTTTCATCACTTACATATACAACTGTTTTTCCTTCTTGTTCTAAATGTATGGAAATGCTGCTATGAAACGTTTTTGTTTCTTCTCCGATAAAATCAGCTTTCCCAATTTTATATGCTTTATTTTGTAGTGTCCCCTTTAAGCCAAATCCTGTTACATCTTCTACGTTTTCTGGTTTTGTTAACGTAATATCATATGCTTGCTTTGCATAGTTCACAATAGATTCCGCTAGAGGATGTGTAGAATGACTTTCAATGGATGCTGTAATGTATAGTAGCTCTTTTTCAGTTATGCCATCACGCGTATATACATCTGTTACTGTTGGCTTTCCTTGTGTTAATGTCCCTGTTTTATCAAAGGCAATTGCTTTTAATGAAGCTAATCTTTCTAAATGAACACCGCCTTTAAATAAAATGCCATGGCGTGCACCGTTTGAAATCGCCGATAATGTAGCTGGCGTAATCGCTGCAACAAGCGCACAAGGAGAAGCAACAACGAGTAGAATCATTGCACGGTAAAATGTTTCGTTCCAGCTCCAGCCAAGCGCATAATGAGGAACGAACATCATAAGTGATACAACGAGAAGGACTCCTTTTACATACGTCCCTTCGAACTTTTCAATGAAAAGCTGTGACGGTGATTTTTCACTTTGGGCATTTTGTACGAGACGAATAATTTTTTGGAACAATGTTTGATCGCTATGTTTTGTAATTTCTACTTCAATGGCACCGCGTAAGTTAACAGTTCCTGCGAATACTTCGTCACCAGGTTTTTTCTCATTTGGAATCGGCTCACCTGAAATAGCAGCCTCATCGATATTCGTTTCACCTGTGCGAATCATGCCATCTGCAGGAACGCGTTCACCTGGTTTAATTAAAATGATGTCACCGATTTCTAGTCGTTCAACTGCAATGCGCTCTTCCATTCCGCGTGAGATGCGCAGTGCTTCTTCTGGTTGTAAGTCGAGCAGTGCTGAAATTTCCTTTTGACTTTTGTTCATTGTGTAAGCTTCCATCGCGCCGCTTAAAGCGAAGATGAAAATTAAGATAGCACCCTCTGTCCAGTAGCCAATAATGGCTGAACCGATTGCTGCAAACAGCATGAGCATTTCGACGTTCAGCTCTTTTTCTGCGATTGTGTCTTCAATACCTTCTTTTGCTTTTGCATAACCTCCAATGATATAAGCGAATACGTAAAATGTCGTTGCGGTTGTTGTCATGTCATTCTTTGTTAATAACCAACCGATTAAAATTAACACGCCGGATGTAAGCGCGAAAATGAGTTCATAATGCTTTTGAAATGTTGCAAGCCAAGATGAAGAATTTGGCGTTCCTTGTTGCTTTGATAATGTTTTTGCTTCAGAATTCATAGCTTTTTTGCTCCTTTCGATTGAGAAAAAGAATCATCATCGGTAGTCTTATAAAATGGCGAAAGCTGCCATCTATCTAGATAGCAGCATTCTTCTAAGTTGAAACGTTCTTTTGCATTGCGAACATTTTTACTGGTGAGTTCATCTCGTTTCACTCCTCTCTATTTGAGAAAAAGAATCATCATCGAAACCCTTATAAAACGACGAAAGCTGCCATCCATACGGATAGCAGCATTTCTTAGAAAACACACTCTGTGTAGTTATTTACTTTATTATTACTATTCTAGATTGTAACATATGTTTCCTTTTAGGAAAAGATTTTACTAATTCCGCTATTCGTGGTGGAAGTACAGAAGCAAGATAGAAGTGAAAATACTTGTCTTTTTGACTCCGCTTTGTTATATATGAATATTGGTCATAAAAAGTACGGAAAGGAAGACATCTAGTGAAGACAGAAAGATTTTTTACACATCCAATCGGTGTATTTGTTGCAGCGTTAAGTGCAACTTTTCTATGGGGCAGTGCGTTTCCATTTATTAAATTAAGTTATATACAGTTAGATATTCAGCCTCATGAAGTAGGCGAACAAATTTTGTTTGCGGGTTATCGCTTTTTCTTAGCTGGAATGATGCTTTTATTCTTCTTTAAATTGTTAGGGAGAAATTTATCTTTTCAAAAAGGAACAATGAAGCAACTTGTTCAAATTGGTCTGTTTCAAACGTTTTTACAATATGTTTGTTTTTATATCGGTTTGAGCTATAGTACTGGGATTGAAGGAGCAGTTATTTCGGGAACATCGTCATTTTTTCAAATTGTATTCGCCCATTTTCTATATAAAGATGATTCTTTAAATATGAGAAAAATCATTGGCGTATCAATCGGTTTTTGCGGTGTTATTCTTGTAAACATACCAAAAGGAGATATGAATTTTCACTTTGGTATTGGTGAATTGTTATTGTTAGCTGCGGCAATGCTGTACTCATACGGTAACATTTTGGCGAAAGAAGGAAGTAAAACGATGGATGTAGGGTATATGACCGCATATCAGATGATTATCGGTTCTCTAGGCTTATTGCTCATCGGGGTTGTACAAGTTGGATTTATGCCATTTATATTCGATATGCAAACGCTGCTTATGTTACTATACTTATCATTCTTATCAGCAGCGGGATTTTGCATTTGGAATACTGTGATGAAATATAACAAAGTTGGAAAAGTATCGATGTATATGTTTTTCATTCCGGTATTTGGTGTAATTTTATCGAGCTTGATTTTAGGAGAAGCAATTCATTCTTTCGTATTGTTTGGTTTAGCATGTGTAGCGACCGGAATTATTATTGTGAATCGTACACGTAACGAAAGAAACAAAACGAATACAAAAGTAGCGTAGTGTGAAGAGGTTCATGGAGAGCCTCTTTTTCATATGGAAAGGACGATAAAGTTTGGAGCAATTTTTTGATGGAAATTATCGATAATAGAAAGGGAAATGATGATTTTATATCGAATAATACAGATATTAATTCATCAAGGAGAAAAATATGAATGAAATGTACGTACTGTTAATTGGACAAATAGTTTTATTTTTGTTCGGGACTATTTATGCAATGAGACAATCAGAACACACAAAGAAAAATGAACCATTACCCTTATTCATTCGGTTACTCCTCACATTTTCATTAACGGGAGCGGCGATATGGATGTGGGTACAGGACCCGGTAACGCCTTATCGTCAATGGGTTGCAATTGGGATGATTTTATCAACAATTGGTGATTTATTTATGGCCGGTTTAATTCCATTTGGGCAGCGGCTCATTGGTGGAATGGTGACATTTGCAATTGCACATTGCTTGTATGTTACTGCCTTTTTAGAAACGGGTATTTCGTGGAATGGCTTATATATTGGTTTAGCGGGATACGGTTTGTTTTTAATTATTGGTTGGTTCTTTTTTATTCGAAATCATAAGCAAGATCGATTATTTACAATCGGAGCACTTGTATACGGACTTTGGGTTGGCGGAATGGCGTGCTTTGCGTTTGCGCTCGCTTATTTGAATCAAGGAATGTGGTGGGTTCCAGCGTTAGGTGGTTTCTTATTTGTCATTTCTGACTTTATTATTGGAATTACTGATATCGGTGGACGGAATGTAAAATATGATCCTCTTTTAGTTTGGGGAACATATGTGGGAGCACAAATGTGTATCGTTTATGTGGGGATATAGAATATGAAAGAAGAACTGCTTGAGGGCAGTTCTTTTTTTGTTGTTAAACAATATAAATTTGTGTAGAAAATGTTAGATTTTATTTTGGGAATTGTCTAGGTAATTTCCTGATAATATAGAATTTATTTACAATCATATTTTATAATAATAGATAATAGAGGGATAAGGGAGAGGCGTATGAAGAAGAAAAGTCGTTTGCGGGAATGTATCGAAGTATTTGTGATTGCATGTGTACTTGCTTTTGTCATGAAAGTATTTGTCTTTTTTCCAACAACTGTGGAAGGAGCTTCTATGCAGCCTACTCTTTATAATGGGGATAAGGTCATTGTAAATAAGGTAGTAAAGCAAATTGATAATTATGATCATGGCGATGTCATTGTAGTAAAAACGGATAATTATTATGTGAAGCGCATTATCGGTTTACCTGGAGATACGATCGAAATGAAAAATGATCAATTGTATATCAACAGTCAATTGCAAAAGGAACCTTATTTAGAAAAAAATAAGAAGCATGCAAAGCATATTATGGTGAATTTTACAGAAGATTTTGGTCCGATGAAAATCCCGAAAAATAAAATTTTTGTCATGGGAGATAATCGATTAGTTAGTCGTGATAGTCGTAATGGATTAGGATTCATTGATAAAGATGATGTATTAGGAAGTTTAGTTGCAATCTATTACCCTTTTAACCGGGTTCAGATTATCGAATAGAAGGGGGCAAGGTATGGAGGAGATTGTCGGCCATATTTTAGCTAGAATCGTCCGAGGAGCGGTTGCACTAGCGGAAGTAGCGGCAGATGCCACTAAAGTGATCGTTCGAGGAACAGTCGGAGTTGTAAGAGTTGCATTAGAAGCTGTAGCAGAAGAAACTGTCGAGTTAGTGCTAGAAAGTTTAGAAGGACGAGAACAGCGAAGACAAAGAAGATTTGTGCGTAACGTGGAAAAGTTAAAGGGGCATGATTGGTTTAAGGGTATATATGAAAATGTAAAATGCCGAGACGTCATTCATACAGATAAGCGTTATTTACATTTGTTGAGTAAGCGGCGGTATGTACAGAAACTGCTTCGTCATGAAAAGGAACGTAAGCAATTTATTGAACGAATCCGTGTTGAAGCCAAGGTTGATGATGTGATTTGGGATATAAGAAGTTAGTAACAAAGCAGCCGATATAGGCTGCTTTGTTGGTTTGATCTTAAAAAGTCTGCTCCATGTTTGTTTCTAACAGTGACTCTGCATCAATATTTTGTTCATCTATACTTAAGACGACTTCATATTGACGCAATCTGAGTTCAAATAGTTTGACAGGATCACGATAAACTTCAGGATTTGATTTCATTTTATGCAATGTATTTTGATGTTCTTGTATTTCTAAATGCGTGTGTTCTACAGCTTGTTTCAATGAACTAAATGAATCTCTAAAGAACATAGTAATATCCCGTTCTAGTGCAGTTTCAAATAGCTCAAACTGTAAGAAAAATTTATTTATAATAGAAGTAGTTACATCGGTAAAATCTTCATTTTCTAAATACTGTTTGTATTTGTTATACAGCATTGTCTTATTTTTAGGAAGAGCACCGAATAATTTCCCTGCGCTTTTTAGTAAAAATTGTGCGGGCGTAAAACGGCGGAAGATATTTATTTCTTCCATCTGGATTCGGCTCGTCATTCGATCCGTATCTCGTTGCCAATCATCAAGCACTCTAAAGTCGCATTGTAACTGGATTCGATTTTCACCGCATAAAGAGTTAAGCCCTTCACTTATTTCTTCTAAGTATGTTTGACTTTGCAGGAACTCATTTTTAGAAGTTTCAATCCAACTTTGCATGGATGAAGCGAAGCTAGGTAATACGGTTTGTTCTAAATAGTTTCGAATTCTCTCATTCATTGCTGCATTTAATTCCGTATCAATGTGTCTAAAATCGCTGTCTTCACTAATTAGATCAGAAGAGCTTTGCAGTAGCTTTGGAATATGCTCTGTAAGGTCATTCGTAATTTTATGTTTCATTGTACGATAGGAATCTGTAATGAAATGAATTTTTTCCTTTTCAAAAGCACTCAGATTATTAATGAAGCCATTTAGTCTCATTAAAATATCTTCATTCCAACTAATTGAATCTACTAAGTTATTTTCCATCTCAACTCGTTTATCTAACAGGTATTGAATTGCTTTTCGAATGAAAAGTAACATTTTTTTCGTACGTTCTTGCTCAAGGTTTTTATACTCAAAGTTAAAATGAATAAAATCAGTTAACTCGTTTAGCTGTTGACTGTTTGTATATAACGATGAATAAGGTAAAACTCTCGCATGTGGAAAATATGCGTTTATTCTTGTTTGTGTATCGTGCATTACTCGTTTTACTTCTGTTTCGCTGTAAATGTTATCAATTTTATTTAACAAGAAATGAATTTGTAAATTTGGTGCATGCTCTTGAATATTTAATAAAACGTCGCGTTCTTTGTCAGTAAACGGTGAATCTGCATTCAACACAAATAACAAACTGTCTACTGAGTCTAAATAGCCGAATGTTTCATTTTTCAACTCGCTGTTTCTAGTAAAGCTAGGTGTAACAGCGAATGCTAGTTTGTTTTTGCTTAAAAACTTGCAAGGTAATTTAAATTCAATACATGTTTTTTCTCTAAATGTTTGGCGGTGCATAGACATCATATTATGGAAATCAGAGAAATTCTGAGTCGTTACAATTGTCGCATCTGTTAAGGCATTAATTTCTGTGTGAGCGTCATCTTTAAAGATAACTGTACTTGAACTTGCGCTTTCTAATATATTTTCTCCTAGTATAGAGTTAATAAAGGAAGATTTTCCGTTTCCAGAAGTTCCTGTTACTAAAAGACGATTTGTTCTTAAATCTGCAAGCTCATAGACTAACCATCTAAAACGATGTCCCATTTCTAAATCATTGTTTTGTGCCCACTGTGTAATAGAATCAAAAAGGTGTAAACTATAGTCTAAGCCATCAGTGTAATTGGTAGAATGTAATAATAATTTTTCTGCATGTTTCACGTCTGGTGTATCTATTTTAGCAGGGAAAATCTCGTCCCATGCCAATATTGCTGCAGATGGAAACACAGCATGAGAAGGATTGACCATTTTAAACAAATTCATCAAAATATTCGGAACAATATCATGCAATTGTTTCAGCATATACTGGCTTTGAATTAATTCAAAATATGTTTCTTCATAAAGAGAAGAAATGTCGTTCCAATCATCAGCTGAATGTACTTCGATATGCGAGAAAAAGTCATTTATTGTTTTCAGCCACAACAAATAAGTTTGTTCATCTTTATAACTGTGCCAAAGTGATGAAACAATTTGTGTAAATTGGACGAGGTCTACATGATGTAACGTAGCGAGTACTTTGTAAAAATAATCTGGTGAAATGGTTTTCGTAAATCCTTTATCTATATATTCTTTTAGAATCTCAAACCATTGGAAGGACTCTGTTCGAATGATTTCATTTACAGCAAGTTCTACCGCACTGTCCCAATCTTGCTGTTCTTCATAAAAGGAACGAGCAATGGTTGTAACGTTTGGATAATCGGGATTCACAGAAACAGCCTCTTTAATAACCTTGAAAGCTAAATCAAGTTTGTTTTGTTCTATGTAAAGAGAGAGTAATTGTAATGAAATTTCGGTCATAAGTATTTTATTATCGGTAGTAATGGACGTATAAACAGTTTCGGCAGCCGATAATTGATTCAGTTCGAAGTAAGCATCTGCAATATTCTTTTGTGCCCATGGTTCTAATTCATTGTTGACTTTCTCCCATTTAAAAATAGCCGATTCAAAATCTTGATGATGATAATAAAACTCACCTTGTGCAAAACGAATATAAGATCCATTCGAAAATTCATTTTTTTGCTCAGCTAAATATGCTTCTCCAAGTACTTGAAGAGGCGGATGTGTTTCATTTTCCATTAAAAATGTTTCAAAATATATCTTTTTTATTAATTGTTTTTCTAGTGTCATGATTTCCCCCCACTATATCTTGAAAAATGCATCTTTCGTTATATGTCAACACCTTCGTGAAGTGATGCTTTTTATTCTAGCAAAGATTTTCTTTTGAAAAATTTCATTTTCCTTTCATTTTTAGAGTAGGATTGAACTTTCATGGATAAAGTTTCAGTTTTTTTTCAATTTCCTTTCATTTCTGAAACAACATTGATTCTTCTTAATAACATAATATGGATATAATATTCTACCTGAAGTTGTAACATTGGATGTAGAGTTCGTCATAAAAACAATGTATAGTGAATATGTATACCATGTTTGCTTTATTGATGAAGAGGGTACAATGTGGAATAACGATAACGTATAGGATGTGTCGTGCGAATGGAACAACATATTGGGGAATTAATCGCACACTACGGTTATTATGGAATTATTATTGCGCTTGCTGGAGGAATTGTTGGATTACCAATACCAGATGAATTTCTACTTACATTTGTCGGATATAATATTTCAAGGGGATATATGTCAGGAACAGAAGCGTTTATGAGCGGCATGGCCGGGGCTATACTTGGGATTACATTAAGTTATCTGCTTGGTTTAAAACTAGGACTTCCTGTATTGAAAAAATATGGTTCTAAAGTAGGGATTAAAGAAGCCCAAATTGAGAAGACTCATATTTTATTTGAGAAGTATGGCCCTTTTTTATTAGCGATTGGCTATTTTATACCTGGTGTTAGACATTTAACTGCTTATTTTGCAGGAATGTCCGACTTAAAATGGGGAAAATTTTGTTTATATGCGTATGGTGGTGCGCTCGTTTGGGTGAGCGTTTTTATTGGGCTTGGGTGGAAATTAGGAGAAAAGTGGCGAGAAGTAGAGTACAATTTACATCGATATGGATTTTGGATTTTTATCATTTCAATCGCCATCGCTTTGATTGTTTATACATATGTAAGAATACAAAACGCTAAGAAAAACCGCTAATGTATGGTCTTATCCCTGTCAAGTAGACAATATAAAAAAGCTATGCAGCTAGTGCGTGTCTAAACTCAATCGGCGCACGCTGATTGAGTTTAGATTGAAATCGTTGATAATTATAATAGTAAATATAATCTTCGACGGCTTGTCTTAACTCACTTTCTGATTTACACTGGTGTAGATACAACTTCTCTGTCTTGAGGTGCGAAAAGAAGGATTCTACACAGGCGTTATCTAGGCAGTTTCCTTTGCGAGAGTGGCTGCCTTTTATGCCATATGCTTCTAATCGCTTGT
>NZ_JQKQ01000046.1:0-23876 GCF_000746135.1 Bacillus sp. UNC322MFChir4.1 | reverse complement strand
AACACAAAAGAAAAATCAACCATTTCATTAAATTGACGAAGCATATTATCTTTTGGCACGACGATATCGTAAATCGCCATGAATGGGCTAAGGTTAAGAGGTTGTTGTTTTGAAATCATCCGAGACACCACCTAGAGTTAGTACAACCATTATACATAAAAAAAGTGAAAGCTTCCTCGATTTCATCGGGGAAGCTTTCACTTTTTGAACTATGAGGACTTTTTCAGTGGCCTCCTTTAAATAGGACAGTCCTTTGTGTATTAGTAACAAGGTAAGTAAGAATGAAAAGCCATAAGAAAATACATGCTTTACATAATAAAGTTCTTCCTAAATGCTATAAATAATTGTAACTACTCAGCCATACATTTCATTTAGAAATTTGGTAAGGGGTATGATTCCAGTGAAAATACGCTTACCTATAGAAAGTTATTTTCATTTTTCAGCACATAGATTGCTGCCATGAAGATCAAAATGGCCCTACACCTTGCTACCTTTTTTTGTTTTAAAACTTTGCGCGTGGCAGGAAAAAGCCCTGACCGCTCCTATACATAGCCAGTCCCTCCTGGCCATTTAAAAAAATGCTTTTCTGCCTTTTTTCATAGAGTGACATTAAGTAGTTACAAATAATTTATCAAAAAATTGGCAAGAAAACTCCATCTTCAAAACGTGTAGGGCATAGCCCAGTTTAAGGTGGAGATGAATTGCCATCGCATTTGTAAAAATATTTTCGTAGCATGGCGAATATATGTTCTTTTTGGTTGTTTTGTAGTATCATGAAGGAAAGAAGGAGGTGAACATGATGACAAAAGAAAAAGAATATGCAACCTATCAAATTTGGATTAAGAAAGGTCATAAATTGCACGCCTACTTCATGGAAATGTGTCAAAATGCAAAAAATCTTTACAATACAACGAATTTCTATATTCGCCAAGTATATACAGCCTTACGTGCTAATCAACCATTACAGCCACTTCAACAAGAAGTTCTTCATACATTACAAGCACATATTGAAATCATGAATGAAAATCAACTGCATGCATACCAAAAACGCGTACAAAAACAAAAAGAAAAACCTGTTAAAGAACAGAAAGATATAAAATGTAACTTGTTTACATTCCCGACAAAAGAGAAATCGTTCCTATCGTATCATTTCTTAGATTGTTTGTTTAAAACAATGAAACAACAAGATTATATGAACTTGCCAGCGCAAACGAATCAAGCAGTTATGAAGAAGTTGTATCAAAACTGGAAATCATTCTTCGCTTCCATCAAGGCATACCAAAAACATCCTTCCACTTTTACTGGCAGACCTCGCATTCCAAAGTATATTAGATCATCTATGAAAGAAATTGTATTTACAAATCAAGTATGTAAACTCCAAGATAAGTACATTCGTTTTCCAAAAACAAGCATAAAATTAAATATCGGTAAATTATTTGGGCGGATTGGCAATCTCAAAGAGGTACGTGTTTTTCCTGCTTACGGGAAGTTTAAGTTGGAAATTGTGACAGAACAATCTGAGCCAGCACCTGAGCATGTCGACAATAATCGCTATATGAGTATAGACTTAGGGATTAATAACATTGCAACTATCACAACGAATACAGGGGCTACTCCTGTGTTAGTAAAGGGAAATGTGATTAAAAGTATCAATCAATACTACAACAAGAAAAAGGCTTATTTACTGAGTATTCTTCGTCATGGAAAAGAATCAAAAGAAGGACCACACACATCAAAACGTTTAGAGAGGCTTCATGAGAAACGGTTTCTCAAGATAAAAGATTTCTTTCACAAAATCAGTTACCATATTGTTCATTTCGCAGTTCAACATGAAATCTCTATGATTGTGATTGGGAAAAATACATCATGGAAACAAAACAGTGACATGGGGAAACGCCAGAATCAATCGTTCTACCATATCCCGCACAATCAACTTATTGAAATGATCACCTATAAAGCAAAACGAAAAGGTATTGCTGTACAAGTCGTGGAAGAATCGTATACAAGTAAGGCATCCTTTTTAGACAATGATGTGATCCCCACTTACGGTGAGGAAGACATTCCTGTATTCAGTGGAAAACGTATCACACGTGGCTTGTATCGTACGAAAGAAAATAAACTACTGAACGCAGATGTGAATGGTTCCTATAACATCTTAAAAAAAGCAGTTCCAAAGGCGTTTGCCAATGGAATAGAGGGGTTGTGCCATCAGGCAGCTGTGTCAACTCCACTCGTGTTAAGCATCTCTTGAAGGTGATACACGAGAAACCCCCACTTCAAGATCCGAAGGAGATAAGTGGCGGGAGTTTTCATAGGTAATGCGTGTTGATATTGGATATATATACGCAAAATACTGAAAATTATGTTAAAATAGTGTTAATTGTTTGAAAAGGAGGATTTATTATGAAAAATGGTCGTCTTGCAAAAATAGATTTAACGAAAAGAATGGAATCAAAAAAAATATATAATAAAAAGCTTGAAAAATATCAAATGCGTTTACTTGCGTTGCAGCAGATTTTACGTAATGAAAAAATAGCTTTTATTATGGCTATGGAAGGCTGGGATGCTGCTGGAAAGGGCGGAGCAATTAAACGAATTACTGAGCATCTTGATCCGCGCGGTCTGCAAGTAAATCCAATTGGTGCGCCTGCTCCACATGAACAACGCTATCATTATATGCAACGATTTTGGCGGAAAATCCCGCAATATGGGCAAATTACTATTTTTGATCGCTCATGGTACGGTCGTGTATTGGTTGAACGTGTAGAGGGCTTTGCTACAAAGGAAGAGTGGACTAGGGCATATGATGAAATCAATGATTTTGAAAAACTATTAACAGATGATCGATACATAGTAGCGAAGTTCTTTTATCACATTAGTAAAGATGAACAGCTAGCAAGATTTAAAGATCGAGAGCAAAATCCTCTTAAGAAGTGGAAAATTACAGATGAAGATTGGCGCAATCGAGAAAAGTGGGACGAATATGTCGAGGCCATGGAAGATATGTTTGAGAAAACAGATAAACCAAATGCGAAGTGGCATATTATACCTGGCAATGATAAGTTGTATGCACGTGTGAAAACATTGAAAGTGGTCATTTCGTTAATCGAGGACTATTTCTTAGAACATGGTATAGAACTGCCATCGTACTATCATGAAATGAAAGAAGAAAAGCAAGAGGAGACAGAACAAGTATAAGATATAATTCATTAACTTTGTATGGAATGATGTATCTGTTTTAAGTCATATTGCGAAGGGGCAAGCTCCAACGAAACAAGTGAATGTTGAACATGCTATGCCAAATGATCGTAAAACAAACAGTATCATCGTTATTTCGGTTTAAGCTTTACTCGTTATAGGTGTATGGATATTGATAATAAGAAATATACGCAAAAAAAGATGAATAAAATAGAAAAATAGCGATTTTCTTTATGTTAGTAAATGGAATTTATTCTTGTGTCAGCTCCATAACTATGCTAAAATTTATGTAACTTTTAATGAACGGAGGGGTTTCCTTTGATCTTAATCAGATTACGTCTCAATACTTTGTGCCAATAATTGAATAGCGCTCAAAGGCTCTGTCTGTGTACAGAGTAAACGGGATTGGTCTGTCTTTTTAAAGGAACCCTATTGAACTTATATGTAAAAAGAGGGGAGGACGAATACGCCCTCTTTTTGTTTTGCCTTTAAAACAGAATGATGCAATGCATGTATACGAACATTTTTATGTTGTATGGTGCTGGATTTGACGACCATTGAACAAGCAAGAAGTGATGCTTTTATGTTTATTTGTCGCGTTTTCGTCCGTTTATGAAAAACACAGGTAGGTGTTTTCGTTTGCGCGTAATCGAAATGGAGGAATAAATATATGGAACAATTAGTACAAAAGGCAATATTAGTCGGAGTGAATTTAAATAGTGAAAGTGATTTCGAATATTCGATGGAGGAGTTAGCGAACTTAGCAGAAGCGTGCGATGTAGAAGTGATAGGGAAAGTGACCCAAAATTTACATCGTGTAAACCCATCTCATTATATTGGAACGGGTAAGATTGAAGAAGTGTCAGCGTTCGTGAAAGAAGCAGATGCGAATTTGGTCATTTTCAATGATGAGTTATCACCTTCACAAATTCGAAATTTAGAAGCAGATATAGATTGTAAAGTAATTGATCGTACGATATTAATTTTAGATATTTTTGCGCAGCGTGCTAAAACGAAAGAAGCGCAATTACAAGTTGAGGTAGCACATTTGCAATATATGATGCCTCGTTTAATTGGACTTCGTGAATCGTTAGGAAGACAAAGCGGCGGTGTTGGTACGAAGAACAAAGGGGTAGGGGAAAAGAAATTAGAGCTTGATCGCCGTAAGATTGAAGAGCAAATTGCTGCGTTAAATAAAGAGTTAGAAGCACTCGTTGCACAGCGTCAAACGCAGCGTAAACAACGTAAGAAAAATGAAGTACCAGTTGTTGCGTTAGTAGGGTATACAAATGCCGGTAAATCAACAACGATGAATGCGATGCTTGAAATATTTAACGGTTCTGCGGAGAAGCAAGTATTTGAAAAAGATATGTTGTTTGCGACACTTGAAACAGCTGTGCGAAATATTCAATTGGCAGATAATAAATCGTTTTTATTAACAGATACCGTTGGATTCGTTAGTAAATTGCCGCATCATCTTGTGAAAGCGTTCCGCTCGACGTTAGAAGAAGTAGCGGAGGCTGATTTATTAGTTCATGTCGTTGATTATGCAAATCCGAACTATGAACATCTTATCGAGATTACAAATCAAACGTTAAAACAAATTGGTGTGGAAAATATCCAGACAATTTATGCTTATAATAAAGCGGATGTTGTAGATATTGAAATTCCGAAAGTACAAGATGATCGGGTGTATTTATCTGCGAAACAAAAAGTAGGTATCGATGAACTTGTGCAAATGATTCGCACGCAAATTTATAAAGATTATACAAAGTGTGAAATGTTAATTCCTTATGATCAAGGACAGCTAATTTCTTATTTTAATGAGCATGCGAACGTTTTAGCGACGGATTATGAAAATGAAGGTACAAAGATTACTGTGGAATGTAAAATGAGTGATTTTGAAAAGCATAAAAGGTATGTAATTGGCTAAAGAGTGCACTTGAAATAAGAAAAGAAGAGCTACCGGATAGTAGCTCTTTTTTTTATGGAGTAAAGTATACCCAGTTTGAGTATTAAAGATCAGGTTCAATGAAAATCATCATTGTAGATAATATTAAATTTTAATTTTTCCGAAAATTAAAATTTAATATTTTTTACCGTTTGAAACACTTACAGAATAAACCGTCTAGAACTTAGTCTACTTTGCCGCATTCATTCACGTTATTTAGATTGTCTCCAAAACAGCTGTTCCTTTAAATTGAGGCAGCCAGTCACCATGTGCTTCAATAAGGTCATCGCATAATGCGACGATATCATCGATAGACAGTTCTGCCGCAGTATGTGGATCAAGCATTGCGGCCTGGTAAATGTGTTCTTTTTTACCTGTTATAGCTGCTTCAATAGTAAGAAGCTGGGTATTGATGTTGGTACGGTTCAGCGCCGCCAGCTGCTCAGGAAGTTCTCCTACATAACAAGGTGTAATTCCGCTCCGATCAACTAGGCACGGAACTTCAACCACGGCTTTTTCCGGAAGGTTACTGATTAAGCCGCCTGTATTCATTACATTTCCGTGGACTCTAAATGGGTTATCGGTTTCCATTGCATCAATGATATAAGAAGCGTATTCAAGTGAACGTTTATGCGTTAGGTTTTTGTTGTTAACAAGGTCTTCACGCATTTTTACCCAGTCTTCAATTTGAGTGATACAGCGGCGCGGGTATTCATCAAGCGGAATGTTCAACTTATCGATGAGTTCCGGATAATTCTTTTTGATGAAGTATGGATGATATTCGGCGTTATGCTCGGACGATTCCGTTACGTAATAGCCGAAACGGTTCATCAATTCCAAACGAACCATATCATTATGTTTTTCTTTTTGCTTTTCAGCCGCAAGTCTCTTGATTTCTGGGTACAAGTCTTTTCCATCTCTTGTCACTTCTAAAAGCCATGCCATATGATTGATTCCGGCAATTTTCCACTGGACATTTTCTTTATCCATTCCAAGCAAACGAAATAAGTACGGAACACAAACCTGGACGCTGTGGCACAATCCTATCGTTTTTACGCCGCCGTAACGAGTCATAGCCGCTGTTAACGTCGCCATCGGGTTTGTATAGTTTAAAAACAAAGCATCCGGACAAACTTCACGGATATCTTTGGCAAAATCAAGCATCACTGGAATAGTTCGTAATGCTCGGAAAATGCCGCCAATTCCGATTGTGTCTCCAATCGTCTGGCGAAGCCCATACTTTTTCGGAATTTCGAAGTCGGTCACCGTACAAGGGTCATAGCCGCCGACCTGTATGGCATTAATGACGTATTTTGCTCCGCTTAACGCCTCTTTCCGGTCCGTATAAGTCTTGATTTGCACGTTGCTACCGGAGCTTTCCTTTAGATTTTGCAGTATGTTCTCAGAATCCTTTAAGCGTTGATGGTCAATATCAAACAGTGCAAACTCGAACCCTTGGATACTAGGTACTAACATGCAGTCACCAAGTACATTTTTGGCAAAAATCGTACTTCCAGCACCTAGAAAGGTGATTTTTGACATTTATAAAACCTCCTGAATGTGAATTTTATGTTTACCTCAAAAGTTTTAAAGTGAACGCGATCCTTTTTTGGATAAGACAGACAAATGTTTCTTTCCTCCTCAAAAAGGGTTTTGTTTGAAAAAGTTTATGTGAACCATAGAAGTTGATTTTAAGAGTTACATAAATTTACCTTAGGGCTTGTCAGCAAACTAATCGGTTCATCCCGGAATAGAAGAATGATATCGTTTCATACGCCGCTGTTAAGCTTGAAAATACATTAAATTAGTTAAGAAATTTGAATTCGACTTTACTTTTGGTATCTCCTCCCGAATAGCAGGACTACTGCTTTGGCAGCTTGGTTTTGCATATCGTCTTCTCCCAGTTTAATAGGAAAAGAAGACCAATCACCTCCCTTCAAAGGAACACACTGAATTTTTGCTGCTGGCTATATAACGTTGTACTTCTTTTTCTATATTTCTGGAATATTGCTCAGGAGTAATGTTTCCAAGATTAACTCTTGACTATTTGTGAGCGTAATTTTCCACATGCCGTTATCCCATATATGCATGTATCTCTTAATTCAGTTCCATCTACAGATACACTATTATTCTCTAAAATACCTTCCAATTTAAAACCTAATCTTTCAGGTATGGCGCGGCTTTTGACATTTCTTGAGTCACAGCGAATCTCTATTCGATTTGCTTGTAATTCATGAAGAGCAAAATCTATAATTCCTCTAATAGCTTCTGTCATGTATCCTTTCCCGCTAAACCGAGAGTGAATCCAATACCCAATTTCAAATTTAGGAATATCCCAGTTAATGCGGTGTAATCCCGAAGAGGCAACAAACTCACCTGTGTCTTTAAGGAAAATGAGCAATCGTAAATCTTCACGCGCCAAAAACTTTACGTGAGAATCTCGAATATTTGCTTCTACTTCTTGTTCTGTTTGTTCTTTTTGTGCAAAAGGCATCCAAGGTTTTAATTCTTCAATAGATTCATTGATTGCGTTATATACTTCTTTTCCATCTCCAGGTCTTGGCATTCTTATGAGAAGTCTGTCCGTGTAGAACTCTGAAGGGAAATTTAATAGTAGTGGATTCATGAGTAATTCTCCTTATTTATAAAAGTTAAAAAACGACATAAAACCCCATTCTTTTTAGGAGAGGATCTGGCCTTAAAAGGTAACGGTCATGGTGTATTTTGCATGGCAGAAACTTATATGTCGAAAAAAAGCATGCAGTTATTTTTTATTATGATACACGAATGGATGTATGTGGTAAATATTTTTTCTGAATTTTAGTGAAAATTAATTTTCAATATTTTTTAGAGATTATGTTCATTTCGGAAAGTGATAAGCAGAGAAGTGGAAAAAAAGGAAGAAGAGGTATAGAATAGGTTTTGTTTAAAAAATCAGAAAAATAAAAGTGTGTGAAACATATGCAAAGATTGTTTTCAGCACAAGAGGAAAGGAGAGTGTAACATGCAGACAGCAACAAAGCCAAATGCGGTGAATACACCGACGATTTATCGTATTTTATTTGCGATTAGTTTAGGGCATTTTCTTAATGATTCGATGCAGGCAGTTGTACCGGCACTGTTTCCCATTTTAGAAAAAACGATGAATTTATCCTATATGCAGGTGGGCTGGATTGCTTTTGCTCTCAATATGACATCATCCATTATGCAGCCGGTGTTTGGGATGTATTCAGATAAGAAGCCTTCCCCATATTTGCTGCCACTAGGAATGTTTTCAAGCATGCTTGGGATGATTGGACTTGCGTTTGCACCGAACTTTTTTATTGTTATTTTATCTGTTTTATTTATTGGACTTGGATCTGCAGTCTTTCATCCAGAAGGCGCACGTGTTGCTTATATGGCAGCAGGGGCAAAGCGTGGTTTAGCGCAATCCATTTATCAAGTAGGGGGAAATACAGGGAATTCGCTTGCGCCAATTTTTACGGCACTTGTATTTGTTCCGCTTGGACAAATTGGAGCAGTATGGTTTACGGGTTTTGCAATGGTTGGAATTATCTTACTATACTTTGTTTCTACTTGGTATAAAGGCGAGTTAGCAAGCGGGGCTGTCAGAAGGAAGAAACGTGCTGCGCTAGAAGCTGACAGTTTAGTAATAAGCAGCCGAATTAAGTTTGTTATTGTATTACTTGTATTTTTAACGTTTGTTCGCTCATGGTACGGAGCAGGGATTGGGAACTTTTATCAGTTTTATTTAATCGAGCATTATGGATTATCTATTAAAAATGCACAGTTTTACGTATTTGCTTTTATGATTGCTGGCGTACTTGGCACATTTTTTGGCGGGCCGTTAGCAGATCGGTTTGGAAAGAGAAATATTATTGTTTTCTCCATGCTTGGTTCGGCACCTTTAGCACTATTATTGCCGCACGTTTCGCTCGTATGGGTTGTTCCATTGTTTCTTTGCATTGGATTTATTAGTTCTAGTAGCTTCAGTGTGATTGTTGTGTATGCACAGGAGCTTGTTCCAGGAAAGGTTGGAATGGTATCTGGATTAATTGTCGGACTTGCATTTGGGCTTGGGGCGTTAGGAGCAGTTATACTTGGAAAACTGGCAGATATATATAGCCTTAACTTTATTATGATACTATGCAGTATGTTACCATTAATTGGGTTATCATCATGGTTATTGCCAAATGACCGTAAAAAGATGTAAATATGAAAAGATTTATTTCAAATTCATACAAAGAGGTGTAACTTATATTTCAAGTTACACCTCTTTAATATTTATCGTTTTAATTTCTTCAATAGCGGAAGTCGATTGATACGATCGCCAAGAATGTCAGAAGCAAGGCCGCTTGTGAATACAAAAGCGAAGTAAACAATTCCGCCAAGAGCACCGCATATGGCCACAATTACTAATGACTCCATATATGATTGGCCAGGAATTAACCATTTTAATAACGTTTTTGAGCCAACTACTACAGCAGACATCGCAGCTGAGTAAATGGTAATAAGCAATATCGTTTTACCAGTTTTTACGATGTTAAACTTTGTATATTTCACAATGCAGTATAACATGATTACATCAGAAACGAGGTAACCAAGTATAGTTCCTAATACAGCGCCGTGTCCACCTAGTACGTATAAAAGTGGCGTGTTGACAACGACTTTTACAAGAATGCCAGCTGTAAAAGCAATCATTGTTTTACGCTGATAATCAATACCTTGTAAAATAGCAGCTGATACGGTGAAGATCGCACTCATTACAGCGGATGGTGCGTATGAGATTAAATATTGTGACCCATCTAATGCTGTATGGTGATCAAAATATACCATGCGAAATGCATCGTATGCGATGCTCGCAAGTCCAAATGATGCTGGAATTGTAAAAAATAATAAGACTGTGAAAATCTTTTCAATTTGGTTTTGCAACTCATCTAATTTACCACCCGTAAATGATTGTGTAATCGCCGGGATGATTGTAAGCGAAAAGCCTGTTGCTAGTGATGCCGGTATCATAATCAACTTTTGAGCATAGTTCGTAATGTAAGCGAACACAGCGTTTGCTTTATCAAGTGGTGTACCTATTGCTTGCAGTGCATCAGCAACAGTATATTGATCCACTAATGTATAAAGCGGAATGGCAATACCTACAAAGACAATTGGAATCGCATACCGAAGTAGTTCCATATAAATCTTTGTTAAGGAAAGCGAGGAAGAGCGTGTTTTTCGTTCTCCTTCTGGCGCACGAAGTCCATTGTATTTTCTCCAATACATAACGAGCATGGAAACACTGGCAATTGCACCAATAACAGCGCCAAATGTTGCAACTGCTACAGAAGATGCTACAGATCCGCCTAATAGTTTAGAAACGATAAAGCTTCCAACTAAAATAAAAACAACACGAGCAATTTGTTCCACAACTTGTGAAACAGCACTTGGTTTCATATATTGGAAACCTTGGAAATAACCGCGGGTAACACTCATTGCAGGCACGATAATAAGAGCAAAACTTAGTGCGCGCATTGTTAATGTTACATCTTCGACGAATCCAGGCTCAGGTGTTTTAGAGCGGATAATTAATTCTGATACGTATGGTGCGCCGAAAAATAAAATTAGGAAACCAAGGAATCCCATAACCATCATTACTTTTAAGCTTGAGTTGTATAGCTTTTTACTTGTACTGTAATCTCCTAAAGCGTTATATTTGGCAACAAATTTGGAAACGGCGATAGGAATACCTGCCGTTGAAAAGCTTAGTAAAATCCCATACCAGGAGTATGCATAAGAATATAAAGCAACTCCTTGACTTCCAACTAAAGCTTGAAATGGGAAGAAATAAATAAAACCTAAAATACGTGAAATCATTGTCGCACCGCTTAGCAGTGCAGTGCCTTTTAATACTTTTGAAGTAGACAAAATACTTCCTCCTACTCTGGTTGCTTAAGAATCATCTTTTTCTACTATAAACTTGTCTTAGTATTTTATAAAGTAAAATACTAAATTTATTATTACAGAATTTTTACAAAGTGTGTTTGTTTGCGAAATTTTAGTAGGGGGCTGTAAAGATAAGTACACTTCTTAATAATACAATTATTAAAAGATACAAAGATGCAATTAGGAAAAATTTATCATATAATAATGTTGATTCATAAGAAATATTTGGGAGGTGATGATATGGCGATTATAATGAAATTGCTAGATACTGCATCGTCTCATGCAAAGCCAAATATGGAAACGGCGATACTTTGCGTGAGGTAGAGATGTAACATACAATCGCCTGAATGGACTTGTATCATTTCTCTTATATTTGGCTTTGCACCTTATTTAGATGAAACATAAAAAATAAGGGGCGAGCGGAAATGAAATATGTAAAAGCAGCGACTGTTTTACCTGAACAGTTGATTATAGAAATTCAAAAGTATGTGCAAGGAGAAACGATTTATATTCCAAAACAAGAAAATGCTTATCATAAGTGGGGCACACGCTCTGGAGGAAGAAAGCAACTTGATGAACGAAATAAAGCAATTAAACATGCTTTTCAAAACGGAACAGTAATTCATCAACTAGCAGAAGAATATTTTCTCTCCATTGAAACTATAAAAAAAATAGTGTACTCGAAATAAATAAAAATAAATCATTGGCACTGAGTATTTTATATAAATACGCAGTGCTTTTTATGTAAAGTTTGTTTCTAAATGGTTTTCTGCATTTTATAAAGTGAATTTATTGTTTAAAATAAAAATAGATAAACAATTTTGTATGGAGTGATAGGAATGAATACCTTTATTAGAAATGATCAATACAACTTCATAAAATCACAAGCTCATATTCTAGCGAATGGACATGCAACTGCGAATGATAAGGGAGTTATTGCTGCACTGAAATCCTTGGCGATAGAAAAAGTACTACATCTATTTGAGGATCTGACAGATGAACAAAAAGAATTAATGGATATGATTTTGACGATTGAAAATAGAGAGGATGCAGAATTATTTTTGTGCAAGTTATCGCCATATGTCATACCGTTTCAAGAAGTGTCCGAGCAAACATTAAAAAAATTATTTCCTAAGGCTAAAAAGCTTAAACTGCCCAATATGGAAGAAATTAATATGAAAGAGACATCTTATCTAAGTTGGATTGATAAAGGGACAAACAGAAAGTTCATAATAGCTCGTAAAGATAATAAACTTGTAGGTGTGCAAGGTACATTTCAAAGTATAAATAAAAAAGGGATTTGTACATTATGTCACAAACATGAAGAAGTGGGAATGTTTCTTGTTGAAATAAAAGGTGATGTACCAGGTACTTTTGTTAAGAAGGGAAACTATATTTGCAAAGATAGTATAGTATGTAATCGGAATATGACTTCACTTGACAAATTAGATGATTTTATTGAGAGATTGAGAAAATAAGTAATAGATATGAATAGGAAAAAGAAAAAGGACACTGCTATTTGCGTCCTTTTTCTTTTATATTATTTCTTTTGCCAGTTTGCTTTAATAAAGTCTTCGCGGCCAGATTCTTTTTGTTCCTTGGCATATTTCTCTGGATTCTTTTTATAAAAATGTTGATGATATTCTTCTGCTTCGTAAAAGGGAGCAGCTGGGCGGATTTCTGTTACAATTGGGTCATTAAACATACCGCTTTCTGCTAATGCTAACTTCGATTTTTCAGCAAGTTCTTTTTGTCCTTCATTATGATAAAAAATTGCTGTACGGTAAGATGGACCGCGGTCGAAAAATTGTCCACCGTCATCTGTTGGGTCGATTTGTGGCCAATATAAATCTAATAACTTTTGAAAAGGGAATAAAGTAGGATCAAATGTAATTTGAACGACTTCTAAATGTCCAGATTCCCCTGATTTGACATCTTCATATGTTGGATTTTCAACATGTCCTCCTGCATAACCTGAAAGGACTTTGTGTATGCCAGGCAGTTCATCAAATGGTTTTACCATACACCAAAAGCAACCGCCAGCAAAAGTTGCAAGTTCATATTGTTTTTCTTCCATTGTATGTAATCCCCTTAAATTGATATGTTTTATATAGTATCATATATGTTTTAAATCACCGCAAGAGAAAAGTTAGGAAGAATAGTAAAATAATTATTGTGAGCGTTTATTCATAATCTCTCCATTTTGATTAATTTGTACATCGTTTGAAATAGATTGTAAATATTGCAACATATTTTGTTTTTCTGTACCTTGAAGCGGCGTAATTTGGTTATTACGAATCATATATGGATTAAATGACATGCGGACGTCGTTTCCTTTAAATTTCATTGTTAGAACTCCAGTTTCTGCGCTATGTCCTTTTACATAATCAGGGAAGAGGAAGTTTCCAAGTGAGTATGCAACAGGAACTTTGTTGTAATATTCAAAGCCTTGTAACCAGTGAGGATGACTTCCAACAATTGCATTTGCACCTGCTTCTACTATTTTTTGTACATATTCTTTTTGATAAGCAGCAGGACGATTTGTTTTTTCGACTCCCCAATGCATATACACGATCATATAATCGGCATCTTTCTTTTGCTCTTTAATTGTTTTGGTGACTAAGTTTAAATCATAGCCATTTGCAATTCCTGGTTTGTTATCTGTAGCTATCCATGCAGCATCAGGCATAAAACGAACGAAAGAGAGGAATTTAAACTTTTTCCCCTTAATTGTAACTTCTCTTGCTGTATATGCATCTTTTGCATTTTTTCCTGCGCCGATATACGGAAATCCCATTTTTTCAACATGCGAAATTGTATCCAATAAGCCGTCTTGATAATAATCGAGTGTATGATTATTTCCGATATTAACAATATCATAGCCTGTATTTTTAATCGCTTTTAACGTAGAAGGATCGCTTTTAATCCAAAACAGTTGGCCAGGATATTTTTTCTCGCGAGTTGTAAACGCAGATTCTAAATTTACAAATGAGTAGTCCGCTTTTTCTATTTCCGGTTTTACATGCTGAAATGGATAATCAGCACCTTTACTTTGAATAACAGGGCGTAATTGCCAATCAAACATTGTATCACCCGAGAATGTAAGAGTAATCTCAGGATCTTCTTTCGGTTTTTTTGTTTGTTCTTTTCCTTTAGCTTTTTCTGTTTGTTTATTTTTTACCCCTGTATTTTGATCATTTTTCGTGTCTGAACTTAGCGCATAGTTAATCAATAAGATTATCGGGGTAAAGAGTACAGCTAATACTATAGTCCGTTTTAGTAATGTTCTTTTACGAATTTTCATATGTAGTCCTTTCCTTATAAAAATAGTGTGTAGAGTTGTTTGTTTTAAAAAAATATTCAAATATAACACTTTAAGGATTTTTATATGAAGTTAACTCGAGAAGTCTCATTTCTACTTATAACTTTATATGAAAATGAATTTGAATGAAAGTAACAAAATTGAAATTTCTCTTTAAGAACAATAGTATCTTGTTTTATAATATTAATATTCGGACTTTTTTGTTTTTTGGAAAGGGGGATAGAAGTTATGGGAAACTTAGTGAATGGCCTATTCATTAGAGCAACGACACAAGAAGATTTACAACAAATTGTAAATCTATGCACGATTTACGATCAAGCTATTTATGGTGAAATTGATACAACAGAAGAGGATATTATCAACTCATGGAAAGATATTGATGTGAGTAAGAGCTCTTCTGTTGTTATAAATGAAGAAGAAAATATAATCGGATACGGGATTCTTACCGGAAATGAAGCACAATTTCCTTCTGCTGTATTAATAAATCCTGATTACATACAGCAAGGTATTGAATATTCATTATTGTCAATGCTTGAAGAGCGAGCTACGGAGCTTGTAGAGTATTCTTCTCGCTTGGACGGTACGATTGTAACACAAGCAAATAATAACTATGAGGAAGAAGTATTAGCAGAAGCTGGTTTTACTCCAACTCGTATTTGGTGGGAGATGGGGATTGAATTAAAATCAAATGTTCCATCTCCACTATGGCCAAAAGAGATTACTGTACGACATTACATACCAGGTGTGGATGATGGAGGGTTACATCAAGCTTTTAATGAAGCCTTTGCAGACCACTGGAATTCGCATCCTTCTTCACTTGAAGAGTTTTTGAAACGTACCGAAAGAGAGGGATTCCATCCTACATTATGGTCACTAGCGATGCATGGAGATGAAGTAGTTGGTTTTATCTTTAGTAAAAAGAGTACTGATAATAAAGCTGAAATTACTCACTTAGGTGTATGTCGTTCAAGGCGTAAACAAGGATTGGGATTAGCGCTATTACATCATGCATTTGGTCAATTGCAACAAGAAGGGATTTCTAAGGTTCATCTAAATGTAGACTCTGAGAATATTACAGGTGCACCACGCGTATACGAAACAGCTGGAATGAAAGTGCAGAGTAAATTTGTACGGTTTGATAAGGAAGTTTCTGTTAGGAAATAAAGTAGAAGTCCAGTGGTGAATTACTGGACTTCTTTGGCTTTTCGATGTGGGATTGAAATAAAGTCACGATGCTTTATCCCTTTAGGTAATCCTATCTAAAGGGGTGTTTTTTACTCTGGGAGTGAAATTATGTCGCTTGGATACCTGTCTTCCTGTAATCCATCAATTTATTTAATTCCTCATGAAAATGAAGGTTGTAAATGACGTTACGTCATCTATTATAGTTAGGATATAGAATACAAAGAAAGAGGAATGGTAAATGAAGAAAAGCGACATGAATTGGAAGGAGCAAGACCATTGGGGATTAAAAGAATTTCTATTAATGATGCTACTTGAATTTGTATTTGTTATAGGATGCATAAAATTCTTAGTAAAGCCCATTTATTCTCAGTGGTTTGATAATGAGTTATATTCAGGAACTTTAATAGGATTAACAATAGCGATCGTTTTAGTTTTAGGTGTATATTTTATCGTTCTTCGTCCAAAGAAACTTTCTTGGAGTGAAGTAGGAATCAGATCATTATCTATGAAGGATTGGAAAATTATTGTCTTACTAACTATTATATTAATGGTTGGTGATGTAATAGTGATGGCACTTACTAGCTTTATTGGGAATACTTATGAGAATAGCAAAACTGAAGCTATGCAGCAAAACGTAAATTTCTTTACAGTTCTTATTGCTTTTATTTCTGCGGCGGTCATTTCACCAATATATGAGGAAATATTTTATCGTGGTTTTTTATATCGATGGCTACGTACACGCTTAGGAATGATAGTGGCCATTTTTCTAAGCTCAGTAATCTTTACAATTATCCATATTCCAACTTATAACGCGATGCCTGTAAACTTCTTGAGTGGTATAGTCTTTGCATGGGCGTATGAACGAACCAATTCAATTTGGGCGCCAGTCATCATTCATGGTCTAACTAATGGAATTATGGTGCTGCTGACAACGATGGGATAGTAAAAATTGTTGTCAGCAGGTGAAGTATCCAATGCTACTGTATACATGCTTTTAAAGCATCCTATTTTCACTTTAGATAGTGAACTATATTCAAAATCAACTATCGGGGAGTTTTTGTTGAGTAAAAATGATCAAACTTTTATAAATAGTAATTAAAATTGTAAACAAAGATAACTTAAAGTTCCAAATTCATAGCTCCGATGAATCACTTTAGCCTTAGCATTACCACTCCCCATTGCAATAAATAGAGGAACAAAATGTTCTGCTCTTGGCACAGCTAAACGTGCATGCGGAGCTTCTGCTTCCCAGTTGAATAGGGCTTCTATGTTGTTGCGTTGGATTTGATCAATCAGCCATTCATCAAATTCAACAGCCCATGGTTCAGGTGTAGTTTGGTCCCACTTTAACATTCGCAAATTGTGCACGGTAACACCGCTGCCGATGACTAAAATATTTTCTTTCCCAAGTCCTTGAAGGGTTTTTCCAATTTCATATTGTTCTCTTGCGGGAAGGAAGGGGTTCACTGAGATTTGAACAACAGGTATATCAGCTTTTGGGTACATACGATGCAGGAGTGTCCAGGAACCATGATCTAATCCGCGCGCTGTATCTTGTTGAACTGCTATCCCTTGCTTTTTGAATTTCTCTTCTAACATAGCAGCAATAGTTGCCGAACCTTTTGCTGCGTATTTTATTTCATATAGTTCAGGAGGAAAACCGCCAAAATCATAAATTGTTTCATATTCATTATTTGAAGAAGAAATAGTTAAAACTTCACTTTCCCAATGAGCTGTAAAGATGACAATTGCTTTTGGTTTGTAAGTTTCACCAAGTGTTCGTAAAAAACTTGTATATTCTGTATCTTGAATGGCTAGCATAGGTGACCCATGCGCTAAAAAAAGAGATGGCATCATGTTGATTACCTCCAATAATATAATTACTTTATGTAAGTTACTATACATAATTATTTATATTTCGTCAAGAATGAATTGACAGAAATTTAAAAATCATTATTTGTAATAAGGAAAGCTTTTACATATAATTTATAGTAAGAAAAATGAAAGATGATTCATTTTGAATGGATGTAGATTCGTATTGTTGAGAAATAGATAATAGATTTGGAGGTCGTTCAAAATGAATAGACAAGAAAACTTCGTTATGACGTCGGATGGAACGGAAATTTATTTACGTCAATGGTTACCAGAAAGTGAACCTCGTGGGATAGTTCAAATTGCACATGGAATGGCGGAACATACTGGTGCGTATATAGAATGTATTGAAGCATTATTGGAGGCTGGATATGGGGTATATGCTTATGATCATCGAGGACATGGAAAAACAGTGAAGCAGGAAGAAGATTACGGCCATTTTGAGCCGAATGTGGGCTGGGATCAAGCTGTTTCTGATGTGATTTTTGTTTCAGAGCTTATTCGTAAGAAACATACCTGTCCACTTTTCTTATTAGGACATAGTATGGGTTCTTTCCTATCAAGATGTGCCGTACAGATTCGCGGTGAATTATATAATGGATTTCTTATTTCCGGAACGGGAGGGAATCCAGGGCTTTTAGGAGCTATTGGCCATAAAGTAGCAACAGTGGAAATGAAACTGCGGGGTGTAAAAACGAAAAGCCCGATGTTGAACTTTTTATCATTTGGTAATTTTAATTCGCATTTTAAGCCAAACCGTACGAAGTTTGATTGGTTGTCTTCTGATACGAATCAAGTTGATAGATACATAGAGGACTCATTATGTGGATTTATTTGTACAACGAGTTTTTACCGTGAATTATTTAACGGTGTGCTGACTGTGAACAAGCTTGAAGCATATAAGAAAACACCAAAAGATTTACCTATCTATATTTTTTCGGGAGACCGTGATCCAGTCGGAAACATGGGAAAAGGTGTACAAGAAGTGTACGACATGTATAAAAAATGCGGTGTTAAAGATGTTACCATCCGTTTATATAAGAACGGAAGGCATGAAATGCTCCATGAGGTAAACAGACAGGAAGTGTTCCAAGATGTGATTTCTTGGTTAGACGAGCATGGACAGTAGTGATTTGTAACAAATGAAGATTCAACAATTATGAGTAGCATGAGCCGTTTGTTTCACGATGGAGGTTGAAGTTATGAAAAGGTTAGTAATTATTACAGTAGGTAAAACGCATAGTGGGAAAACTACATTTGCAAGAGCTCTAGAAAAAGGGTTAAATAACTCTTTTGTTATGGACCAAGATAACCACGCTGAATTTATAAATACTAATTATGAGAAGTTACAACCAACAGAAGGACCGAATACTCTTAAGCATGGCCTTTCAAAATTCATTGTCGATTATGCAAAAGAACATACAGATTTACATCTTATTATTTGCAACTCAAATCGAAGTCGAAATGGGCGATTATATTTATTTGAAGAGTTGTTTAATAAAGCTGAATTTGTCCGTATCTTGGTTCATTTTGATATTCCAGATGATGTTCTTCAAAAACGAGTTACTCAAAGTGAGCGAAGTACCAATATATTTAGAGGTGCGTATTCTAATTTTGAGGAAGTGCTTGTTCGACAACAGGCTGAATCCCTAAAAGAAGATGTAATAGATCCAGTAGAAGGTGAAGCAGATCATTTATTTGTCATTAAAGACAACGAAGAAGTTGATTCTGTTATTAAAGAGGTTATTCATATCGCTAAATGTTTATCCTTTGTTCGTTGATTAGTTAAAGAAGAACACAGTTAAATTGATGAAGAGCTTGGAGGGATTTCCGGGTTCTTTTTTTCGAGGATAGGAGATAATGTTGCGAATAATATTCAGAAATAAAAGAATTTTATTCTCGGTATCTATGATATACAAAAGGAGAGAACTACATGATTGTTAGGGAAGCGTTTTTACAAGAAGCAAACGAATTAAGTAACGTCGCATTGTCCTCAAAAGCAACTTGGAATTATAGTGAAGAATTTATATTAGCATGTAAGGAAGACTTAACAATTACAGAACAATATATTAAGAATAATTATGTTTACATTTTAGAAGAAAACCAAGATATGATTGGCTTTTTTTCTTTTCAGAGAAGAGAAGTTGACAGTCTTGATTTTCTATATCTACACCCAATTTATAAAGGGAAAGGCTATGGCAGAATTCTTTGGGAAAGCGTTGTCCAAAAAGCGGGTGAATTAAATATAAAGAGCTTTACGATTGATAGTGATCCAAATGCGAAAGGGTATTATGTGAAAATGGGAGCGGAATTAATAGGTGAAACACCCTCTACTGTTTTTAAAAATCGTATGCTGCCGCTTTTACGGTATGATGTGTAAATTAATTTTAATTTGATATTTTGAATTCAGTTAGGGGATGCTAAGTATGGTGTATAAGGACATAGAAAAGATGAGCGAGGTTTTGTTTCGATCTTGGTCAAAAGAGACAAGTTCAAAATGGGCACTAGATAATCCGGCGAAAGGGCAATGCGGTGTAACAGCCTTAGTAGTTCATGATTTGTTTGAGGGCGAAATTATGAAGACAAAGGTTTCGGAAGGATGGCACTTTTACAATTTCATCAACGGTAAAAGATATGATTTTACTGCATCGCAATTTTTGGACGAGATAGCATATACTGACATGCCTTCTAATAGAAAAGAAGCATTTGCAGATACAAATGAGATGCAATATGATGCTTTAAAACAAAAGGTTCGTATCCATATAAAGGAATGTATTTTATATTAATTTATCTTTTGACTCTTATCAGTAAATAAGTTACTATAACGGTAGTAACTTATTTGGAGGAAATATTTATTTCTAAAAGAGTCGAGAGGGGAAATTCTTTTGAAAACAGCATATATAAGCGCTACAATCGTGACTTTGAATGAAAAAAATGAAGTGTTGCAAAATGGATATATCATTGTAGAAGATGACCAAATTATAGAAATACAATCAGGAGAATTACCGAGCGGAAAAGAAGTGGATCAAGTCATTAATCTTCATGGAAAGTGGGTATTGCCAGGTTTGGTAAATACACATACGCATGTCTTGATGAGCATTTTACGCGGAATAGGCGATGACATGCTTTTAAAGCCATGGCTTGAAACGAGAATTTGGCCGCTTGAAAGTCAATTTACACCAGAGCTTGCTGTTGCGAGCACAGAGCTAGGTTTATTAGAAATGGTGAAAAGCGGGACAACAACATTTTCTGATATGTTTAATCCAATTGGAGTAGATCAGGATTCTATTATGGAAGCTGTTCGTAAAAGTGGTATGCGAGCAGCTGTTTCTCGAACATTATTTAGCTTCGGAACGAAAGAGGATGAAAAGAAGGCAATTCAAGAAGCGGAGAAGTATGTAAAACGTTATGCCAATAAAGATGGCATGTTAACAACGATGGTTGCTCCTCATAGTCCATATGCATGTTCAACTGAAATGTTAGAAGAGTGTGCACGAATTGCAGTGGAAAATAAGACGATGGCCCATATTCATCTTTCTGAAACAGAACGTGAAGTTCAAGATATTGAAGCGCAATATGGAAAACGGCCAGTAAAGTATGTAGCAGATTGTGGATTGTTCAAAAGACCGACTGTAATTGCTCACGGTGTTGTGCTAAATGATAATGAGCGCACTTTCTTAGCAGAACATGATGTGCGTGTTGCTCATAATCCGATTAGTAATTTAAAATTAGGATCGGGTATCGCGAACGTTCGTGCAATGTTAGAGAGCGGCATAAAAGTCGGAATTGCAACAGATAGTGTGGCCTCTAATAACAATTTAGATATGTTTGAAGAAATGCGCATTGCCACTTTATTGCAAAAAGGTGTTCATAAAGACGCGACAACATTACCTGTTGAAACACTTCTCACATTAGCGACAAAAGTAGGGGCAGAGGTAATCGGGATGAACCAAACAGGTTCATTAGAAGTAGGCAAGTGTGCTGACTTTATTACAATTGATCCATCTAAAAAGCCACATTTACAACCTGCAGAAGAAGTATTGTCACATCTTGTATACGCAGCGAGTGGAAAAGACGTTTCAGATGTTGTAATTAATGGAAAGCACATTGTTTGGAACGGTGAATGTAAAACGTTAGATGAAGAGCGTATAATTTTTGAAGCAAGCCGTTATAAACAAGGATTGAGCATGTAAATAGTAAGAGAAGGCTATCCTTTCATTAAATGAAAGGGTAGCTTTCTTGTTTATATTTGAAAGAATAAAAATTCGGTGAAATGTAACACTTTTGAGATAATTATTCTGTTATAATATATAACGCTTTATAACTTTATTAAAGGAGCCGATTTATGAAACAACCTGAACGACTACTGATAGGAATTATACTTGCCACCTCTTTATTGATTTCAGCTTGTAGTAACAATTCGAGTAAACAGAAGGAAGTAAGTGAAAAACAAGTATTAAATGTAACGATATCAGAAGAAATTCCGTCCTTAGATACTGCAAAATCAATGAGTGGTACATCATCGCATGTCATGCAAAATATATTTGAAGGGTTATATGTACTTGATGAGAGAGATAATCCAGTACCAGGTGTTGCAAAATCTTTTGAGAAAAGTACAGATGGGAAAACATATATCTTTCATTTACGCAAAGATGCAAAATGGTCGAACGGGGATGCTGTAACAGCAAATGATTTTGTTTATTCATGGCAGCGTACACTGAACCCGCAAACAGCATCGCAATATGCAAACATGTTATATTATATAAAAAATGCAGATGCAATAAATAAAGGAGACTTAACTGTTGATCAATTAGGTGTAAAAGCGATTGACGATGTTACATTAGAGGTACAGTTAGAGAAACCGATCCCTTACTTTCTTAATTTGTTAACACTTCCTGTTTATTTACCACAGCACAAATCGTTTGTTGAGGGAAAAGGAAGTAAGTATGGATTAGAACCACCCGATATGATTTACAACGGTCCATTTGTATTATCGGAATGGAAACATGAGCAAGAATTTAAGTTGAAGAGAAATGATACATATTGGGATAAAAATAACGTGAAATTAGAAGAAATTAATTTTCATATTGTAAAAGAGATAGCAACAGCAGTTAATTTGTATGAAACTGGTAGTATCGATCGTACGCCAATTAATTCTTCGTTTGTTGACAAATATAAAGGGAAAAGTGATTTTCATACAACAAAAGAACCTGCTATAGCTATGTTACGATTTAATCAAAAAAATTCTGCACTAGCAAACACAAAATTACGACAATCGATTTCTATGGCTTTAAATAAAGAAGCAATAGTAAATCATTTTCTAAACAATGGTTCAACAGCCGCTCAAGGATTAATACCAAAAGGATATAAGAATGAAAAAGATGGAAAAGATTTCAGAAAAGAAAACGGTGATCTTTCCGTATATAATGTTGAAAAGGCAAAGACTCTTTGGGGAGATGCGAAAAAAGAGCTTGGTGTAGACCAGATAACACTTGAATTTTTAACATTTGAACAGGACCAAGCGAAGCTGATAGCGGAATATATAAAAGGAGAACTTGAAAAGAATTTACAAGGATTAACAATAAAAATAAAACCGCAACCGTTTAAACAAAAATTGCAACTTGAACAAACAGGGCAGTATGATATATCGCTGTTTGTATGGGGACCGGATTACAAAGATCCGATTAGTTATTTAGAATTATTTACGACAGATAATCCAAATAATAAAATGAATTTTTCTAATAAGCGATATGATGAATGTATAAATAGTGCGAGAAATGATCTGTTATTGGAAGAGAAAAAGCGCTGGGAATCTATGCAAGAAGCGGAAAGAATCTTAATACAAGATGCTGCTATTGCACCGCTTTACTATATCGGTTCAGCTTACGTTCAAAAGGAATATGTAAAAGGGATTGAAAAGCATCAATTTGGTGGTGTTTATACGTATAAACATGCTTATATAAGTGGAAAAGAGAAATAAATAAGAGATTAAGTAGCTAAGTGCTTTGAATAAGCCTTAGCTATTTTTTTATAGTATTTACGCAAATAAACTTTTCTATCATATCTTTCGAGAGGACTCCCACCTCTAAACATATGTGAAGGTGGTGAGGTGAATCGAAAAAATATTTTATTTTCAAGCAAAACAACAGAAACGTATGTTCTTGTTCTGGTATAATACCCTTAATAAGGAGGTGAAAAAATGACAACGGAAAATCAAATACATTATAAAACTCTTCAGATTTGGATTAAAAAAGGACATCGTATGTATTCTTATTTTCAAGAATCTTGCCAAAACGCTAAAAATATGTACAACACGACAAACTTTTATATACGACAAGTGTATACAGGTTTGACACAAGATAAGGAATTGCAACCTTTACAAAAAGAAGTTTTGGATACAATTGATAAAAA
>NZ_JQKQ01000045.1:0-26000 GCF_000746135.1 Bacillus sp. UNC322MFChir4.1 | reverse complement strand
CGAGCCGCTTCCGCTTTTCTTAAGAAGTTAGGTGGGAGATAAACTGCCCGTAAAAGCCCGATTGGTTCAACTAATAATCAGTGGGGGATGAAGAAAACCCCCACTGATTAAAGTTTCACTTTATCTGGCAGTATGAGTATGCAAAAGTAAGAGGTTAGACTAATCAGTAGTGGAAAAAGATATTTGAAATAGAGAGGATTGTAAATATGGCAGTGCAAACAGTTGATATTTTAGGCGTGCCTTTCTCAACAATGAAAATGGAAGAAACAGTTCGTTATGTAATGCAGCAGCTGGAACAGAAACAAGAGAATACGTTTCAAGTTGTAACGGCCAATCCTGAAATTGTGATGTGTGCCAAAAAGGATGCTGCGTTTCATCAAACACTTCTTCAAGTAGATCTTATTACACCAGACGGGATTGGTGTTGTAAAGGCAAGCGGTATGCTAGGGACACCGTTAAAAGAACGTGTGGCAGGTTTTGATTTAATGTGTAATTTGTTTGAATCATTATCACAAGAAAAGAAGGCTGTATCTGTCTTTTTACTTGGAGCAAAGCCGCACGTTATCGAAAGAGCTGCTCGAACTTTAACAGAAAGATATCCAGCTGTATCTATTGTTGGAACACAAGATGGATATTTTAAACAAGAGAAAGAAGAAGAAATTATCGAACGCATTCAAGAAGTGAAGCCAGACATCTTACTAGTTGCACTTGGGTTTCCGAGACAGGAAAACTTTATTCAAAATAATAAACATCGTTTACATGCAAAAGTAGCTGTTGGCGTTGGTGGTAGCTTTGATGTTTGGGCCGGGGAAGTGAAGCGTGCTCCAAAATGGATTCAAGCTATTCATTTAGAGTGGTTTTACCGTTTATGCAGTAATCCAACGCGCTGGCGTCGTCAACTAGTATTAGTTGAATTTTTAAAAGAGGTTGTTCGGACGAAAAAGTAGCGAAATATCGCTGCTTTTTTTTGAAAACAGGAGTCACCTTGATTCGTCCGTTCATTGAAAAATGGCTATGTATGAGGCGTTTTTTTGTGGAAATGATAAGAATCATATGAATAACATTATAAATTGTTTTACTTATAAGATATACATATGTAAAATATGATGTAAAGACACCTGTATTGAGGGGGACCTGTAGTGGGAAAAATTAAAGAGATCTCAAATCGAAAGCTTCTCGGAATTGCTGGGCTTGGTTGGCTATTTGATGCAATGGATGTTGGGATTCTTTCATTTATTATTGCTGCTTTGCAAAAAGAATGGCAGCTGAGCGCACAGCAAATGGGGTGGATTGGTAGTGTTAACTCCATTGGAATGGCAGTTGGAGCACTCCTATTTGGGATATTAGCGGATAAAATCGGTCGAAAATCTGTTTTTATTATTACATTATTATTATTTTCTGTTGGAAGCGGGTTAACTGCTTTCTCAACAACATTAACCGTATTTCTTATACTTCGTTTTTGTATTGGAATGGGTCTTGGAGGAGAGTTGCCTGTTGCATCAACACTTGTATCTGAAAGTGTTGCAGCGCATGAACGTGGCAAAATTGTTGTCTTATTAGAAAGCTTTTGGGCTGGTGGTTGGTTAATTGCTGCTCTCATCTCATATTTTATTATTCCAACGTATGGTTGGCAAACAGCGATGGTGCTAAGTGCAATTCCAGCTTTTTATGCATTATATTTGCGATGGAGTTTACCTGATTCACCGCAATTTCAAAAAGTAAAACAAAAGCAATCTGCATTTGCAAACATAAAGGCCGTTTGGTCAGGGGAGTACAGACGAGCGACGATTATGCTTTGGATTTTATGGTTTTGTGTTGTGTTTTCATATTATGGAATGTTTCTTTGGCTTCCGAGTGTATTAGTGCTAAAAGGATTTAGTTTAATTAAAAGCTTTCAATATGTGTTGATTATGACCTTTGCACAGCTTCCAGGTTATTTTACAGCTGCTTGGTTTATTGAACGCTTTGGCCGGAAGTTTGTGTTAGTCACATATTTACTTGGAACGGCATGTAGTGCGTATTTCTTTGGAGCGGCAGATTCAGTAGTCACCCTAATGATTGCAGGTATGTTGCTGTCATTCTTTAATTTAGGAGCTTGGGGAGCATTGTATGCGTATACGCCAGAGCAGTATCCAACCGTTATTCGTGGCACAGGAGCTGGGATGGCAGCAGCATTTGGACGCATAGGTGGTATTTTAGGACCATTATTAGTTGGTTATCTCGTAGCTACACATGCTTCTCTCACTTATATTTTTACAATCTTTTGTATGGCCATTGTAATCGGTGTTCTTGCTGTACTTGTGCTAGGAAAAGAAACAAAACAACGAGAATTAGCATAATGAAAAGGAAGCTGTGTATAGCTTCCTTTTCGTTGTTTTCTGACAAAAATATGGTATATTTGATAGAAAAATGACCTGTAAAAAGGGATTATTTCTAAAAAAGCGAATGTATACAACAAGGCGTATGGACAAAAGGATTAGGTGGTTGGGCAGACATGAAAATTTTAATTGTAAACGAAAGAGAAGAAGCCAGAGGGAAATTAATAGATTTTTTCACAGAACATGTAAATAATTTGGAATGCTTTGAAGCAAAAACGGGAATGGAATCACTGCAACTAGCGAAAAAGCATACACCAAATTTTATTTTTTTAGATATGCATTTACCAGACGGAACAGGATTTGAAGTTGCAGGATTGCTGCGCCAATTAACATTAAACACAAAATTTATATTCACAGGAAATGATATAACAGATGCGATTAAATCATTTCGTTTCCACGCTTTCTATTATTTATTGCAACCATTTGAACAGGAGGACTTGCAATTTTTATTGCATAGTATTGAGCAAGAAAAAGTAAGACAAGGGAAGAATCGATTGCAAAAGCTTCCGATCGAGAGTCATGAAGGAATTACATATGTTCTTCCGGATGATATTGTATACATAAGCAAGAATAAAGAAAATAAAACAGTTTCTATTTATACAAACAATAATCAATATATTTCCACATATACATTACAAGAATTAGAAGGTAAGTTAGCCGCATATGATTTTTTACGTGTGCATAAAAGTTATCTTATTAATGTTATGTATGTAAAAGAATTAAAGCCTTATTATAACGGGACGTATAATTTATATTTGGAAAAGTATGATAATCAGCCAATTCCTGTTAGTCGTAACTATGTAAAACGACTTCGAAATAAAATTGAATTGTAGCAGGTTGTGAAATAATTTGGTCATGTTAAATTAGAAAATATTCATCATAAGGAGTATTGTTTTTAATTATTCTGAAAATTTAGTACAATTCCCTCTAAGACATAACATAGGGGGGATTATATTTGAAAGCATGGAAATCTATTTTACTTTGGGGTGTGATTACAGCTTTAGGAGCAGCGGGATTTGCTGTGTTAGCGTTATCTCGCGGTGAAACAATTAATGCGGTTTGGTTACTTGTTGCTGCTGTTTCTGTCTATGCCGTTGCGTATCGGTTTTATAGTAAATTTATTGCTAGAAAAGTCTTTGAATTGGATGACAACCGAAAAACACCAGCAGAACTTTTGAATGATGGGAAAGATTATGTCCCGACAAATAAATGGGTTTTATTTGGACATCATTTTGCTGCAATTGCTGGAGCTGGTCCGTTAGTTGGCCCTATTTTAGCTGCACAGATGGGGTATTTACCAGGAACACTTTGGATTATCGTTGGAGTTGTGCTAGCCGGAGCTGTCCAAGATTTTGTAATTTTGTTCGCATCTATGCGCCGCAACGGAAAGTCACTTGGTGAAATGATTAAGGAAGAGATTGGTCCTGTAACAGGTTTTATTGCAATGATCGGGATTTTGGGTATTATGATTATTTTATTAGCAGTATTAGCTCTTGTTGTAGTAAAAGCGCTTGTAGGAAGTCCATGGGGAATGTTTACAATTGCAGCAACTATCCCAATTGCTATTTTAATGGGTGTATATATGCGCTATATTCGCCCAGGACATGTTGGAGAAGGTTCAGTTATCGGTGTTATTTTACTTCTTTTATCGATTGTAGCAGGTCAATATGTAGCAGAAAATCCTGCGCTTGCTACTATGTTTACATTTAAGGGTGAAACAATTGCTATTATGCTAATTATTTATGGATTTATCGCCTCTGCATTACCTGTTTGGTTATTACTTGCGCCGCGTGACTATTTAAGTACGTTTTTAAAGATTGGAACAATTGTTGGTCTAGCAATCGGCATCATAGTTGTTGCGCCAAATTTACAAATGCCGGCAGTTTCAAAATTTATTGATGGAACAGGCCCGGTATTCGCAGGTAATTTATTCCCATTTTTATTTATTACAATTGCTTGCGGAGCTGTATCTGGCTTCCATGCACTTGTTTCTTCTGGTACAACTCCAAAAATGATAGAACGAGAAGGGCATGCACAGCCAATTGGTTACGGTGCGATGCTTATGGAATCATTCGTCGCAGCAATGGCAATGATTGCAGCTTGTGTAATAACCCCAGGTACATATTTTGCAATCAATAGTCCACCGGCGATCATTGGAACGGATGTAACACAGGCAGCGCAAGTAATTAGTTCTTGGGGGTTTACTGTAACTCCAAATGAATTGAAGGAACTGGCTGCAAATGTCGGAGAACAAACGATATTATCTCGTACAGGCGGGGCACCGTCGTTCGCGATTGGGATGGCTCATATTTTCTCGCAGGTCATTGGCGGAAAAGCATTAATGGCATTTTGGTATCACTTTGCAATTTTATTTGAAGCACTCTTTATCTTAACAACGATTGATGCAGGAACGCGTGTTGGTCGGTTTATGATTCAAGATATTTTAGGGCACGTTTATAAACCATTTGCAAAAACAGATTCAATGCTTTCTAATATTGTTGCAACAACACTTTGTGTACTAGGATGGGGATACTTCTTATATCAAGGAGTAATCGATCCACTTGGCGGTATTAATACGTTATGGCCGCTCTTTGGGATCGCAAATCAAATGTTAGCTGGGATTGCATTATTACTTGGAACGACTGTTTTGTTTAAAATGGGGAAAAAGGCATATGTCTGGGTGACGCTCGTTCCAACAACATGGTTACTGATTGTTACAATGACAGCTGGCTATCAAAAGCTATTTCATGAAAATCCGAAAATTGGATTCCTCTCTCATGCAAAAGTATTCCAAAGTGCATTGGATAAAGGGAAACTATTAGCACCGGCGAAAAACGTAGGACAAATGAAACAAATTATTCTTAATGATTATGTTGATGCGACGCTTTGTGGAATTTTCATGATTGTTGTAATCGCAGTGCTGATATCGGCTATTAGAATATGGATACAAGTATTGAATAATAAAGCGACGCCTTTAAAAGAAGCAGTGTATGTTCCACGTGATGAAAGCGAGGCACATCATTATGTTTAAAACGATCATTAGTATGTGGAAATATCGAAAACAATTTATTAGTTTGCTTGTTGGTGTACCAAGCTATGAAAAGTATGTTGCGCATATGAAACAGCACCATCCAAATGAACGTATATTATCCCAAAAACAATTTTTTGCTGAAGCACAAGAGGCAAGATTTAATGCAAAGGGCGGTAAAATTTCGAGATGTTGTTAGCGGGGGTATCATGAAAAAAGGGCGAAATTTCGCCCTTTTTTTGTTGGAAAGTTTCACGTGAAACTTTCCAACAAAATGTTTGGGAGTTAAAGGGATAAAATGTTCAATAATCAGTAGGAAAGAGAGCTGACCGTTTTTATGTGCGGCCAGATGCTCTCGTCCTCTTTTAAAAGAAAGGCGGTTCTTTAACTTGTATAAAAAATAAAGTCGTCACGTATGACGACTTTATTTTTTATACAAGCTCTTTTCCAGCGCCAAATTTACGATATGCACCGTGATGTGTTGGCCCTACATATTCATTTAATTTGAAAGAATGAAGAATAGCAGCTGTAATAAATTCTTTTGCTACTTGAACTGCTTCTTTTACAGATTTTCCTTTAGCTAGCTCTGCTGTAATTGCAGCAGCATATGTACAACCTGCGCCATGTGTATATGTTGTTTCAATTTTTTCAGATTCTAAAATATCGAATGTTTCTCCATCGTACAGTAAATCAATTGCTTTTTCTGTTCCTAGCTTGCTGCCGCCTTTAATCAGTACATACTTTGCTCCTAAAGCATGGATTTTTTCAGCAGCTTGCTTCATATCTTCAAGTGAGTTAATTTTGACACCGCTTAGTTGATACGCTTCAAATAAGTTTGGTGTTACAATTAAAGCTTTTGGAACGAGTTTGTCACGTAAGCAATCATTTGTTTCTGGATGAAGTGCTTCATCTGCGCCCTTACATACCATAACTGGGTCTATTACTACGTTTTGTAGATTATGCTTCTCAATTGTTTCAGCAACAAGCTCAATAATTTCAACAGAGCCAAGCATACCTGTTTTTAATGCATCAACGCCAACGCCTTCAATTGTTGTTTCTAATTGTGGTTTTAATGTAGATGCTGGAATCGGGAACACGTTATGTGCCCAACCGTTATGCGGATCCATCGTTACGATTGTTGTCAGAGCTGTCATACCGTATACACCAAGCTCTTGGAACGTTTTTAAGTCTGCTTGCATACCAGCGCCGCCGCTTGTATCAGATCCAGCAATTGTAAGTGCTTTATTTAATGACATTGTGAAAGCCCCCTCGGGTGATAGAATGAAAAATACATTTTTAATTATTATATCAATGTTATGAGGAAGTACAAAGTGAAAAAAGAAAGTAGTTCAATCAAAACAAGCAGTACTAACATGTTTATCCCGCTATTTGTGAGCAGTAAGATCTTCCACCTTAAGATTGAGAGAGAAGCGTTGTCTAGTTCCGGTGGCTTCGCTTCTTCCTACGAGGTAAAAAACATCTCTACGTCAGAAGCTTCACCCCCCTCACATTCTGAGCGAGCCACTTCCGCTTTTCTAAAGAAGATAGGTGGGAGATAACTGCCCGTAAAAGCCCGATTGGTGATGGAAGTTTCACTTTATAGCGGTAGTACTGCTTATATATTTTTTTATTTCAGTTTTGTACCATTCCCTCCTGCTCATTATGATTAGGGAGTGGAAATAGATTACCGATCATTGCGGCTCCAATCATTGGTATTAATAAATTAATTGGGAAGAACATGAGTAATAATAATGTAATAGCGATCGGTTTTCGTACTGCATAGCTTGAAATGGCTGTTGTTACAATAGCTACAGTAGCAACTGGATCTAATGGTATGACAGCGGCGACAGCATATCCAATACTTGCACCAGCAAATATAATCGGAAAAATATGTCCGCCGCGCCACCCTGTACTTAAACAGACGGCCGTTACACATAATTTTAAAACTCCGGAAAGAAGCAGCATCCAAAATGATAATTCTGTCCATTCATTTACTAATTCCTTTAATTGATGTTCTCCTGAAAACATTGTATAAGGTAGTAAGGTTCCTGCAATCCCTAAAAGAATGCCGCCTATAACTCCTAATGTTACTTTATATTTTTGAAAGGGATGTACTATTTTTTCTAATAAATATTCTATTTTGAAATAAAAATAGCCTACACCAGCACCTATACAAATTAAGGGTAAAAAGGCAAGCCATTCATGGAGTGAAAAAGATCCTTTCCCAAAATTAACAATAAAAGATCCTCGGTTATCAAGCTTACTAAGCAATAAATAAACAGAAAAGCCAGCAAAAGTAGTAGCGAGATATACAATCGTCTTTTTTCCCTTGGAAATTTCGTCAAGTGATTTACCCTCATTTTCACTTGGAGCTAAATAACCGAATAATGGTGCGTTAAAAATAACACTTAAAGTAGCGCCAATCCCAATTTCCGTTAGTCCCTTCATTCCTTTTAAAGCGAAATGAAATCGATCGCCAACCCACGTACAAAGTCCACCGATAATTCCAACGAGTGCTGCTTCTGGTCCTAAACTTGCACCAAATATTAAAACAATAACAGCTGTTATTGTAGATTGATGTACAAAACGGTACTCAATCCTACCTGTTTTCTTATATTCACCCATTACCTCTGGCATTAAACGCGGGTATGTACCGAAGTATTTTTGCGAGAGTCCGACAAGAATACCACCAATTGTCGTTACAAAAATTGTGTAATACGGTGGTAATGCAAATTCTTTTGGTAAATATCCCCAAATAAACTGAATGCCGGCATTTGTGGTAACTAAAAATAACCAGACTGTAGCACCAACTATGGAACCTAGAAACATACCGTACATGATAAGTAAGGAATGCGTGCTTCTTCTAATCGTCATTTTTTATGTCTCCTTCATGTTATATGGTGTTATGACAAATTTAGAGATTCTGATATATATACTATTTGTATATCTTATCAGTAGTAGGCAATAAAATCTCGTTCCAAGGTGTAGAGAGAAAAAAGAAGAGAAGCAGAGGAGAGTGGAAAGCTTAATTGAGTGGTTTTTCTATCAGTGAGGGATGAAGAATCCCCCACTGAAGAAGGTTGTGTTAGTTATTGGCGAATAATCCCTTTAAAAGATCCTTCCAACACTTTTTTACCATGTTGATTAAAGCATTCTGCTTTTGAAACAGCAATGATTCGATCTGCTTGTTCTTCATGATGAACCAGTGTAACTTCACATCGAACGGTATCTTCGGTAAAGACTGGGCGTAAGAAAGTAAGTTCTACATCTCTTGCAATAAAATTTAAATCGCCGCCAATTTTCGTAGGCAATGTTGCAACTAGTAATCCTTGTACCATGACGCGGCCATGTTCATCTGGAACAACATGGTGATCACCAGCATCACCAGAAATTTTACTAAATAGATCTACATCTTCTCTCGTAAATGATTTTTCAAAAGTTAATATTTCCCCGACTTTCATGTATTAATCGCCTCCTATTCGTTTATGAATGAATTATCATTCATACCTTAAATTTTACAGAATATTCTTTGTTCGGTAAAGTTTGATAGTAAAGATAATAAAATATTTTAGGAACATTCAGAAAAATATTGACATGAGGTAATATTTTCTATAAAATCATCGGTAATTGAATAAGTCTTATCAAGAATAGGTGGAGGGAACGGGCCCTATGAAACCTTGGCAACAGCCGTAAATCGGAATTGTGCTAAATCCTGCAGGTATTTCCTGAAAGATAAGAAAGGCTACATGGCGAGCGTTTATCTAAACTGCTTCTTTCTTATTTTAGGAAAGAAGCAGTTTTTTATTTTTTATAAAAGAAAGGGGATTGCGAAATGGGGGAATCATGGGGAAAAGGAACGATTTGTGTGCAAGGTGGTTATACGCCGAAAAATGGTGAACCTCGTGTTTTGCCACTTTATCAAAGCACGACGTATAAATACGATACTTCTGATGATTTAGCGGCCCTCTTTAATCTGGAGGCAGAGGGATATATTTATACGCGTATTGGGAACCCAACGCTTGCGGCGTTTGAGCAAAAACTTACAGAGTTAGAAGGCGGCGTTGGTGCAGTTGCAACGGCATCAGGGCAGGCTGCAATTATGCTAGCGGTCTTAAATATTTGTGGCAGCGGCGATCATTTGCTCTGCTCATCAACAGTATACGGCGGTACATTTAATTTATTTGGAGTTAGTCTTAAGAAGCTAGGGATTGAGGTCACATTCTTTAATCCAAACTTATCTGCTGATGAAATTGTTGCCCTTGCAAATGAGAAAACAAAGCTTGTGTATGCGGAATCGCTTGGGAACCCAGCAATGAATGTACTGAATTTTAAAGAGTTTTCTGAGGCGGCAAAAGAGCTTGGGGTACCGTTTATTGTGGATAATACATTAGCGACGCCGTATTTATGTCATGCATTTGAACATGGTGCAAACATTGTCGTTCATTCTACAACGAAATATATTGATGGTCATGCAAGCTCACTAGGCGGCATTGTTATTGATGGCGGGAATTTTGATTGGAGTAAGTTTCCTGAGTTTGTTGAGCCAGATCCAAGTTATCATGGTGTGAGTTATGTGAAAAATTTCGGGCAAGCGGCATACATTGTGAAAGCTCGTGTACAGCTATTAAGAGATTATGGAAATTGTATGAGCCCATTCAATGCGTATATGACCAATGTTGGCTTAGAAACGTTGCATCTTCGCATGGAGCGTCATAGTCAAAATGCTCTAGCTGTTGCACAGTGGTTGTCTGAGCATGAACGCGTTGAGTGGGTCAATTATCCTGGACTTCAAAATAATGAAAACTATGAATTGGCACAAAAATATTTACCGAAGGGTGCGAGCGGTGTTTTAACATTTGGAATAAAAGGGGGTCTTGAGTCTGCTAAACAGTTTATTGGTAATGTGAAGCTAGCGACATTGGTGACGCATGTTGCAGATGCAAGAACTTGTGTCATTCATCCGGCAAGCACAACGCATCGCCAGCTTACGGAAGAACAGCAGCGTTTGGCTGGTGTGACGTCTGATTTGATTCGGTTATCGGTTGGTATTGAAGAAGCGGCGGATATTATTGCTGATTTAGAAGCAGCACTTTCTGGAGGAAAACAATATGCCGATCATCATTGCTAAAGATTTACCCGCTCGTAAAATATTGCAAAATGAAAATATTTTTGTGATGACGAAAGAACGAGCAGAAACACAAGATATTCGTGCTTTGAAGATTGCTATTTTAAATTTAATGCCAACAAAGCAAGAAACAGAAACGCAGTTGCTTCGTTTAATTGGTAATACACCGCTTCAACTTGATGTCCATTTCCTTCATATGGAGTCCCATACAGCAAAAAATGTAGCGCAGGAGCATTTAACAAGCTTTTATAAAACATTTCGTGATATTGAAGGAGAAAAGTTTGACGGGCTCATCATTACTGGTGCTCCGGTTGAAACACTTCCTTTTGAAGAGGTAGATTATTGGGAAGAACTGAAGCAAATTATGGAGTATTCCAATGCACATGTCACATCAACGCTTCATATTTGCTGGGGGGCGCAAGTAGGATTGTATTATCACTACGGAGTTCCAAAATATCCGCTTGAGCAAAAGATGTTTGGGGTATTTGAGCATGAAGTGCAGCAGGAACATGTGAAATTATTACGCGGTTTTGATGAAAGCTTTTTTGCACCGCATTCTCGTCATACAGAAGTTCGTGCATCTGATATTCAACGCGTACAGGAGCTCGATCTGTTAGCGACTTCTGAATACGCTGGTGTTCATCTCGTTATGAATAAGGATGGAAAGCATATTTTTGTTCTTGGTCATAGTGAATACAGCTGTGAGACATTAAAGCAAGAATATGAGCGCGATCAGCAAAGAGGATTGGATATTGCTATTCCCAAAAATTATTTTAAGCATGACAATCCTTTGGAAAATCCAGTAGTAAAGTGGCGTAGTCATGGGAATTTACTATTCTCAAATTGGTTGAATTACTATGTGTATCAGGAAACTCCTTATATTTTGTAAAGGAAGTTGAGCATAACACGTGGTAACGTTTTCTTTGTAAAGAACGATCTTTATTATTCAGAATGTTCAAAATATATTGTTTTTTGTGATCTGACCTTATATAATGGCACCTAAATACAATTTTTAAAGGGGTGGACAGTACTATGAACGAAATTCAAGTTGGCCTATTAGGTCTTGGAACTGTAGGAAGCGGTGTCGTGCGCATTATTGAAGATCATCAAGATCGTTTAGCACACCAAATCGGTTGTCCTATCAAAGTAGCAAAAGTATTAGTACAAAACTTAGAAAAAGAACGAGAGGTCCAAGTAACCCCAACATTATTAACGAGAAATCCAAATGAAATTATAAATAATCCAGATGTTGATGTTGTGATTGAAGTGATGGGCGGTATAGAAGATGCAAAAGCATATATTTTAAAATCACTCCAAAATGGTAAGCACGTTGTCACAGCGAATAAAGATTTAATGGCACTTCACGGTGCAGAACTTCTTACTGTAGCAAAGGAAAATCAAGCGGATTTGTTTTATGAAGCGAGTGTAGCAGGTGGTATTCCGATTCTACGAAGCATTGTGGAAGGTCTTTCTTCTGATCGGATTACGAAAATGATGGGTATTGTGAACGGAACAACGAATTTTATTTTGACAAAAATGTCTGACGAAGGGAGAGCATATGACGACGTGTTAAATGAAGCGCAGCAGCTTGGATTTGCAGAAGCAGATCCAACATCAGATGTTGAAGGGTTAGATGCGGCACGAAAGATGACGATCTTAGCGACACTTGGATTTTCTACAAATGTAGAACTTCATGATGTGAATGTAAAAGGAATCACATCTATTACGGAGGAGGACATTTCATATAGTAAGAGTCTAGGTTATACAATTAAGTTAATCGGTGTAGCTAAGCGTGATGGTGAAAAATTAGAGGTAACAGTAGAACCAACATTGTTATCAAATTCACACCCGCTTGCCGCTGTTCAAAATGAATATAATGCAGTATATGTATATGGCGAAGCGGTAGGAGAAACAATGTTTTATGGACCAGGTGCGGGAAGTTTGCCAACAGCAACAGCTGTTGTATCTGATTTAGTAGCGGTTATGAAAAATGTACGCCTTGGTGTAACGGGAAATAGTGCAGTAACCCCGCAATATGAGAAAGTATTAAAAGCAGATGAGGAAATTTATGTGAAGAAGTTTCTACGCCTTCATGTGAAGGATGAAGTAGGTGTGTTTGCGAAAATTACATCGTTATTCTCTGAACGAGGCGTAAGCTTTGAAAAGATTATTCAAATGCCATTACAAAAGAAAGGAGCGGCAGAAATCGTTATTGTTACACATCGTGCATCCCTTGCAGATTATACATACATTCTAGAAACACTAGAGACGTATGATGAAGTAGATTGTGTGAAAGCAAACTACCGTATTGAAGGAGATGCTCGCTAATGTGGAACGGATTACTTGCTGCTTATAAAGAATACTTACCAATTACCGAGCAAACACCGTCGCTTTCACTATCAGAAGGAAATACACCGCTGATTTTATTAGAAAACCTTTCAGAAAAATGGGGTGTTTCTGTTTATGCGAAAGTAGAAGGTGCAAATCCAACGGGTTCTTTTAAAGACCGTGGGATGGTTATGGCTGTAGCAAAGGCAAAGGAAGCTGGCAGCAAAACGGTTATTTGCGCTTCAACAGGAAATACATCTGCGTCGGCAGCTGCTTATGCAGCGCGCGCAGGTTTATCTTGTATTGTTATGATTCCAAATGGAAAAATCGCCTATGGAAAATTAGCGCAGGCAGTCATGTACGGAGCTGAAATTATTAGTATTGATGGAAACTTTGACCACGCCTTGCAAATGGTACGAAATCTGAGCGATTCATCACCGATTACACTTGTGAATTCAGTGAATCCATATCGCATTGAAGGACAAAAAACAGCAGCATTTGAAGTTTGTGATGCACTTGGGAAAGCACCTGATATTTTAGCCATTCCAGTTGGAAATGCGGGAAATATTACAGCGTATTGGAAAGGCTTTAAGGAGTATAACGAAAAACGCGGCACGGGTTTACCGGAGATGCGCGGTTTTGAGGCAGAAGGATCGGCCGCGATTGTACGCGGATATAAAATTGATGAACCGGAAACAGTTGCGACTGCCATACGTATTGGGAACCCTGCAAGCTGGGATAAGGCCGTCGCTGCTGCTCATGATTCAAATGGAAAAATTGATGAGGTAACAGATGCAGAAATTCTGGAGGCATATGAATGGCTTGCGAAGTATGAAGGGATTTTTGCGGAGCCTGCTTCTTGTGCATCGCTTGCTGGTATTTACAAGCAAGTACAAACAGGAGAAATAGCGAAAGAAAGCAGCATTGTTGCTGTTTTAACAGGAAATGGTTTGAAGGACCCTAACATTGCGATTGATACGAAAAAAATTCAACCAGTTGTGCTGCCAAATGATGAAAAGGTTGTGTTCGAACATATTCAAGGAGCTGTCCTTCGATGAAGGTGGCTCCTATGTTTACAATTCGTGTGCCTGCTAGTACAGCAAATCTTGGTCCTGGCTTTGATTCAATTGGTCTTGCAGTAAGTAAATATTTAACGGTAGATGTATTTTCACATTCTAGCTGGGAGTGTACGGCAAAAACAGCAATTCTTCAAGGGATTCCAAAATGTGAGAATAATTTGCTCATTCAGACGGCGCAGAGGGCAGCTGCTCGTTATAATAAGGAGCTTCCTTATTGTCATCTTTATCTAGACAGTGATATTCCATTAGCGCGCGGACTTGGAAGCAGCGCCTCGGCAATTATTGCGGGAATTGAACTTGCTGATCAGCTCTGCGAATTACATCTATCTAGAAGAGAGAAGCTGTTGATTGCAACGGAAATGGAAGGGCATATTGATAATGTTGGAGCGGCGTTATATGGCGGACTTATGATAGGAACATATGATGGAAAAGATATTTCATTTTTGTCTCAACCTATTCATGATATAGAGCTTGTAGCGGTCATTCCTTCATATGAACTAAAAACAGTTCATTCGAGAGATGTGCTTCCGAGTACGTTAACGTATATGGATGGCATTCGCGGCAGCGGTGTTGCCAATGTACTTGTAGCCGCTTTATGTAAAGAGGACTGGGTGCTTGCCGGGGAAATGATGAGACAAGATATGTTTCATGAACCATACCGGAAAGAGCTCGTACCTGAATTACAAAAGCTTCAAGAATTAGAACATCAATATTTATATGGTGTTTCTTTAAGCGGCGCTGGCCCAACTGTGCTTTGTTATGTGAAAAAAGGAAGCGCTGAAGAAGTAAAGCAATGGTTGCAATCGATTTTCAGCCATTGTGTGGTAGAAACGCTTCAAGTTGTAAATGAAGGGGTTCGTATTATATCTGAAAAACAAAAGCCCATTGAAAGTATATAACTTTCAATGGGCTTCTTCCATGCGATACCCTTGTAATAATTTTGTACCAACTTGAATAAATGTTTGAATGAGCCAGCCTGTCGTAAAAGATAGAATAATGGTGCCGAAATAAATAGGACCATCTAGTATGAAACTAGCAGTTAGAAATAAACAAGCTAGAGAAATTTCTGTTCTTTGAAAGGACCACTTTGTTTTTTCCGAGATTGTTAAAACAAATGCTTCTTGCGGTGCAGTCCCAAGCTGTGATGAAACGTAGATACCAATACCTGCGCCGACAGATACATTTCCCAATATGAGTGTTATATACTTTGGAAGAGAGCGAATGCCATCCATTATAACTGTAACTGAGCCAATCATATCAACAAAAACAGAAATTAGCACCATCGTCACGATTGTCCCAATTGTAATACGCTTTCGACTCATACACAGTACGATAAGAGTAAAAATCAAATTAATAATAAACATCCAAGAGCCGATGCTTAAACCAAAGTTTTGATATAAAGCAATGAAAAGGGAATCATAGGGGCTAAGGCCAAATGAAGTAATTGTCGTCATCATATTGATTCCGAGAGAAAGTAAAAGTAATCCGCCTATGAAAAAGATATACTCTAATTTTAAAGCCATAATAAAACATCAATCCTTTCTTATTTATATCCATAAGTTAAAAACGACATCAAAACCCTTTTCTTTTTAGGTGGGTGAGAGCATCTGGCCGCGCACGGGAGCGGTCAGGGCCTTTTTCTACCACATGCAATGTTTCAAACAAAAGAAGAAAGCAAGTCGTGGCCATGTTGCATTTGGCAGTGCTAGCTGTCGAAAAATTAAAATGGATATTTAGTCTGCTTGCACAGGATATAATGTGGAAAGCTTACCAGGTCAAGGGGCATTTCTAATTTTTTTTTGTATAGGGTAATATGTAGGGAGAAGGGAGCGTGTACGATGTCAAATATAAAAAAAATCGCCGAAATGGCAGGGGTCTCGATTTCTACTGTTTCTCGCGTTTTAAATAATCATCCGTATGTAAATGAACAGAAACGAAAAGAGATATTAGCCATTATTGAAAAGTTAAATTACACGCAAAATTCGAATGCAATTCATTTAGTACGGGGAAGAACCAATGCGATCGGTGTACTTCTTCCATTTGTAAATAATCAGTATTACAGCGCCATTATAGAAGGTATTTCAAGAGAGGCCGCAAAACATAATTACAATATGATGCTCTGTCAAACGGGTTATAGTGCGGATAAAGAAATAGAAATTTTGAATATGTTAAAAATGAAAAAGTTGGACGGGGTCATTATATGTTCGAAAATAAATGCTTGCGAAGAGATTGAAAAATACGCAACATTTGGCCCAATTGTGACGTGTGAAGACACGATATCTCATACAATTTCTAGTATTCATATTGATCACTACAAAACATTTGCGTTAGGAATGGAGTATTTAATAGAAAAAGGACATACACGAATCGGTTACTGTATTGGACGAAGTGATAGTTTTAATAGTCAAAATCGAAAAAGAGCTTATGCAGATGCTTTCTCATCTATTCATGTTACGCCGCGAGAAGAGTGGCAATTTGTAGACTGTTTCACAGTAGAGGATGGAACTCGCGTTGTTCAATCGTTGCTTCATATGAAAGAGCATCCAATAGCTCTTCTTGTATCTTGCAATCATATTGCAGCTGGGATTGTAAGAGCTGCTCAAAAAAGCGGTCTTTCGATTCCAGAGGATCTCACAATTATTGGATGCGATGATCAGCAGGTTGCAGAAATATTAGATATTACAACCATTGCTCATTCGAGTGTGGAAGTTGGTGCAGGTGCATTTACAATGTTGCACGACCAAATTATGAATCAGGAAGCAGAAGTAAAAAGAATGGAGTTATTTGCGAAGCTAACGGAAAGGCTGACAACATGAAAGAAGCACAATCTAATTAAAATGATTGCGCTTTTTTATAAGAGGAGGAAAATCGCTTTTCAAATTTCTGTTTGGTATAATATGGTCAATCTATAAGGGGGGGTAGCATGAGAGAAAAATTAGTGAAAGTTATTTTATTCGTTGCACTAGCATCTTTTTGTTTATTTGCATATGGATTTATTACTAGTGTGAGTGATATTCTAAATCCGAAAACTTCTAAGCTAACTCCTACCGCGCAAAAAGAAGTAACAGAGAAACAACAAAAGGAGACATTGCAAGTTGTTGGCTTAGGTGATTCGTTAACACGCGGTGTTGGAGATAAAGAAGGTATTGGATATATTGGCCGGATGAAGAATGACTTGCAAACAAAATACAAACAAAAGGTGGCGCTCACAAACTTGGCGGTGAGCGGTGCGAAGATGCCAGATTTATTAAAACAAATGGAAAGCAGCGGTACGCAATATGCAATTAAGCAGGCTGATGTGATTGTTTTGACAATTGGCGGAAATGATTTATTTCCAGGATGGGAATCACTTGGAAATATTGATTTAACGACATATCGTCCTGATACAGCAACATTTCAAACTAACGCAAAGAAAATTTTGGAACAATTGAGGAGCCTAAACCCAAACAGTCCAATATTTTGGGTTGGTTTGTATAATCCATTTGAAGATGTAGAAGAGTTAAAAGGCTCGTCTCCCATTGTTGTCGACTGGAATGGATCATTAGAAAAGTTTGCGCTTAGTTACTCAAACGTATACGTTATCCCGACGTTCGATATGTTCCAAAGTCGCGGTAAGGATCTATTATATTCTGATCACTTCCACCCGAATGAAACCGGTTATACATTGATAGCAGATCGTTTATTACAAAACGTTGTTAGTCAGCTAAAGCTAGCTGGAGGTGAGAAAAAATGACAACAGTTCTGTCCGTCCGGAATTTAAAGAAGGTTATTAAGAAAAAAACGCTCGTTGAAGATGTATCATTTGATATTCAGCAAGGAGAAGTGTTTGGATTTTTAGGGCCAAACGGAGCAGGGAAGACAACGACGATTCGAATGCTTGTTGGCCTCATTGGGGCAACAGAGGGGAGTATTTCGATTGGTGGTTATGACATAAAAGAAAATTTTCGCGGTGCGATGAGGCAAATTGGTAGCATCGTTGAAAACCCTGAATTGTATACATATTTAACGGGATTTGAAAATTTAAAACAATTTGCCCGTATGTTAGGCGGGATTTCCGATGAGCGGATTATGGAAATTGCTAAAATGGTACATCTTGATGAACGTATTCACGATAAAGTGAAAACATATTCACTTGGGATGAAGCAACGTCTTGGGATTGCCCAGGCTCTTCTTGGCAGCCCGAAACTTCTCATATTAGACGAACCGACAAATGGCCTTGATCCGGCTGGTATTCGGGAACTTCGTGAATTTGTACATACACTTGTGAAAGAAGAAAACATGAGCGTATTCATTTCCAGTCATTTATTAAGCGAAGTACAAATGATTTGTGACCGCGTTGCGATTATTAATAAAGGAAAAGTAATTACGGTCGCGAGGGTTGAAGAGTTAGTAAAACAAGCAAGCGACCGCGTGGAATGGCTTGTGACGCCATTAGATAAAGCGAAAGCGTTGCTTGAAGAATCAGGTGAAGTAACAGAACTTGTCGTAGAAGAAGGGCGACTATTATGCCGCATGAATCAAGAGTGTGTAAGTTTTTATAATAAGCAGTTAGTTGAGCATGATGTAGACGTTCATAGTGTAAAACAGGTTGTGTTTACATTGGAAGATTTATTTATGGAACTGACAAAGGGGGAGCAACATGCGTGAATTTGCGAACCTCGTCTATAATGAGGCGGAGAAAATATATCGAAAGAAACGTATTGTAGTAGTCATGCTCATTTTGGCGATTTTAATTCCGATTTTTGTTTATGCACAGTACCGAGAAGTGCAGACGACTGTAAAGCGCCTTGGTACGAGTGATTGGAAAGTATCATTACAGCAGCAAATCGTTGATTCACAAAACCGGTTAAATAATTCGCGCCTTCCTGAAGAATGGAAAGCGTGGTTAAAGGTAAGAGTGCAGCAACAACAATATTATTTAGATCATAATATTAATCCAAGTGCGCCGGGTGCACCGACTTTTGTCCGTCTGTTTATTGAACAAGGAATTACGCTATTTATCCCGCTTCTTATCATGATTGTAGCAATTGATATCGTCTCGGGAGAACGAAGTGACGGAACGATGAAAATGCTCCTTACGCGGCCAATCAGGCGCTGGAAAATTCTTTTGAGTAAATATGTAACGATGTTATTGTTTATTTCACTCATTTTGTTGCTTGCTTCTGCTCTTTCCTATGTGTTATCAGGCATTGTATTTGGTTATGCTGGATGGGATTTGCCGGTGCTTACAGGTTTTGTAACTGAGAAAGATACGTTAAATACAAGTTTTGTTCATCTTATTCCGCAGTGGCAATACATTGTTATGGCTTACGGACTTGCTTGGTTTGTAGCAATTGTTGTTGGGACCATCTCATTTATGGTTTCCGTATTGATTCGCAATACACCAGCTGGTATGGGAGTTATGCTGGCAGCGTTAATTGCTGGAGGTATCTTAAATAATTTTGCAACGTCCTGGGAAGGGGCAAAATACATATTTAGTGTTAATTTATCGTTAACGGATTATTTATCAGGGCAATTACCAGCGTTGCAAGGATTATCGATGAGTTTTTCATTAATCAATCTCACGATATGGGCAGTTGTATCGCTCATAATCGCTTTTGCAGTATTTACAAAACAGGACATGGTGAATTAATACGATAGGAAGTGAAAGAATGGAACAAATATTAAAGAATGATTGGGCGCCGCTACTAGCACCTGAATTTGAAAAACCATACTATCAACAATTACAGTCATTTTTACAAGAAGAGTATCGGACACATGTTGTGTATCCAAAGCAGGAGGATATTTTTAATGCTTTGCGTTATACAAGCTATCAAGATACGAAGGTACTTATTTTAGGACAAGATCCATATCATGGACCAAATCAAGCACATGGTTTAAGCTTTTCAGTGCAACCAGGCGTACGCACGCCGCCGTCGCTGCAAAACATGTACAAAGAGCTGCAGGATGATCTAGGTCACCCAATCCCGAATAACGGTTATTTAGTAAAGTGGGCAGAGCAAGGTGTGCTTTTACTAAACACTGTATTAACGGTCCGTCAAGGCGAAGCCAATTCTCATAAAGGAAAAGGGTGGGAAGTTTTCACAGATCGCATTATCGAGTTGTTAAATGAACGGGAAAAATCAGTTATCTTTGTATTATGGGGACGCCCTGCACAGACGAAAAAGAAGCTTATTACAAATCCTAATCATCATATTATTGAATCTGTTCATCCAAGTCCATTATCAGCACGCCGAGGGTTCTTTGGCAGCAAACCATTTTCAAAAATAAATCACTTCTTAGCAAATGATGGAGAACAGGAGATTGATTGGCAAATTCCGAATCTATAAATTGTATGCAAAAACAGACCACTACAGATGTAGCGGTCTGTTTTTTATTTGTTTTCTTCTTGTTTTAACTTTCCATCTAGTACGAATGTACCAAATGGAATAATAGATGCAACAAGTGCACCGAACGCCCATGATTTTGACTTATTATGAGCTATAGTGACTTGAATAACAGCGAAAATGAATAATATAAACAGGACACCGTGTGCCATACCTGTTACAGTAACAGCTTTCGCAAAACCTGCAAAATACTTCATCGGCATTGCAATGAATAGAAGGATTAGAAAAGAAATCCCTTCCAGTACTCCAATGACTCTTAAACGTCCAATCGGTGTTGATAACATAAAATGGCCTCCTTCATTATGTAAGCTTGTATATGATAAACTTATATTCTTTGTGAAAATAAAATAGCCTATATAAATACAATTTAACAAATCGACATAAAAACCCTCTTTTTTAGGTGGACGAGAGCATCTGGCCCTGCATAGAAGCGGCTATGTTGTACTTTGCATAACAGAAACTTATATGTTGGAAAATTAAAATGGATATATATAGTTAATTTCATTATAATCAAAAATAAACTTTACACTATGGAAATAGTGTAAAGTTCAAAATATCTTCACAAGCTCCTACATATAAACAAAAATCGCGCCTAAGTATTTGACTCAGGAGCGATTTTATGAATGATTAATTCCTTTTAACGTGAAAACAGTTCTACACTAGCACTGCGCTTTTCAAAACAAATTGTTCAACAACTTTTGCAACGCCATCATTCATGTTTGTGTCTGTTACATGATTTGCAATTGCTTTAATGTCGTCAGGTGCATTGCCCATTGCAACGCCAAGTCCAGCAAACTCAATCATAGTCTGGTCATTATAGCTATCACCCATCGCAATCACTTCTTCACGTGTAATACCAAGTTTTTGAATAAGTTGGCTTAAGCTTGTTCCTTTTGTTACACCATATTCTGTGAATTCTAAGAAGAATGGCTTAGAACGCATAACACTTAATTGTCCTTCAAATTCTTGTTGTAATTTCTTTTCAACTTCTGCAAGACGTTCAGGTGCTTTCATCATTAATACTTTCACAACAGGTTCTTTCACTGCACTTACAAAATTATTAACCTCTATAACTGGCATACCTGTAATATGACCTTCAAATTCTGTATATTCATTATTTTCTTCTGTCACAATATCATCGCCAACGTACGTATGAATCCAAACATCTTCGTTTTGGCTCGTTTTATATAAATTATGAACGATTTCAGGTGATAATGTACTGCTAAATAATTCTTCATTTGTTTTACAGTTAGTAATTTTTGCGCCGTTAAACGATAAAATGAAACTGCCGTATTCTTCTAACTTTAGTTCTTTTGCAATTGGCCACATCGCAAAAGTTGGACGGCCGGAAGCTAGTACAACTTTTACACCGCGCTCTTGGGCGTTCATTAGTGCTTCTTTCGTACGCGGTGAAATTGTATGGTCATCGCGAAGTAAAGTATCATCTAAATCTAGTACAATCATTTTATAAGACATTTGAATAATCCTTCCTAAATATGAATTTATAATGTGAAATGAATCGTAAGACATCGAACCTCTTTGAATATGGAATCGATTCTACATGTATATAAGTTAAAAAATCGACATAAAACCCCTTTCCTACTACATGCAATGGTTAAACCCAAGGGAGTAAGCAAGTGCAGGTGATGGTGTATTCTGAATAGCAGTGACTTATATGTCGAAACTTTAAACTGGATTTACATACATGAATATATATGAGTAAATCTATTTTGTTTACTCATATATGTTTCTATTATCGTAACAATTCTTAAAATAGACTGCAATGCTTGAAGTTTGCCAATTTTGTTTACGTTTTGTGTCGATTAGCTCGCTCAAACGGCTGGTAAGGAAGTATCTGTAAGGACCCGATTAGTTTAACTAATCCTCTGGCGAGAAACCCACTCGTCGAGGAAAGTTTTACTTTACCCCGCCCAAACAGCTGGTAAGAAGTTCGGCCAGGAAGCGAGGCAAAACCATCTGTAAGGGCCTGATTGGTTCAACTAACCTCTAGGAAAGAAGGGCGTTTCCCAAGAGGAAGTTTCACTTTAATCCACTCGTTTGTCTGTTGAGCGAGAGAATACTACTTCTAATATAATTGCCATTACAGAGCCGAGTACAAGGCCGTTGCTTAAAAAGGATGCTAAGAACGGCGGCAGTGAAGAAAAGGCTCCTGATGGGATGAACATGACGCCAATTCCGGTAAAGAGAGCGAGGCCCGCGACTTTGAATAAGCGTTCTTTATCTTTTACAGTTTCATATTCCCGAAAAGCTAACCCAATCATACTTGCAAATACCGGATAAATAGCAGCGTAACCGACAGCTACTGGAATTGCTGCAATGAATGAAGTCACTTTTGGAAATAGACTCATAAGAACAATAAAGGATGATCCAAGAATAAACGGTAATCGTTTGTAAATATTTGTTGTCGCAATAAAACCAGCTGATCCAGAAATAGCGACAGGTCCAATTGCTGAAAATAGACCACCGAGAAGCTGATTAATACCAGTTATAATTCCAGCTTGCTTAAATCGATTTTGCGGCGCAGTTTCTTCATATTTCGAAACTACTTGTTGAACAACCCGAATACTTGCTAACATGTTAGTTAGTAGTAATAACGTAACAAAGAGAACGGTAATAACCATATTCCATTCTAAACGAGGTGTACCAAATACAAAGATAGATGGCATCCGGATAATATCTGATACAGGTGTAATTGGATTTGATAGACCGAAACATGCAAATAAAGTCCATCCAAGTACAATACTGCATAATACGGAATATTTCCCGATAATAGGTAATTTCATAATAAAGAAAGATAAAACAATAATGATAAGAGAAAGAATAAAGACTTTCCCTTGAACAGCTGTATGCTGCTCGTTAAGTCCAAACATGCCTTTTAAAAATGATCCACTTAGCTGTGCGACGAGTAAAAATAGGTAGGTTCCGATAACAGTTGGTGTAAAATAGCGGACAAGTTTATCAATCAGTCCAAATGTACTAAGAAGAATGCAAATTAGACCACTTAATAAGAATGAATATTGCAGTACACGAAGCGTTTCACTGTTTGAACCAAATAATACAACGCCTAAGCTTGCATACAAGGAAAAGATGCCCCACCAAAGTCCTGCAGGTCCTTCTTGAATTGGCAAGCGGTGACCAAAGAAAGCTTGTAAAATACCTGCAAATCCAAGAACAAATAATGTTCGTTGGACGAATGCAATTGCTTCTGCACCTTCTAGTCCATAGTTAGCGGCAACACTAATGGGAACAATTAAGCTGCCGGCTAAAATAAATAATGCCCATTGCAGGGCAGAAAGAAATGTTTTCATTATATATCGACCTCTTTTTCGTATTTCCATTTCTAGTATATATGTATTTGATTTGTTATGGCAAAGTTTGAAAATAGAGAAAAGAGATGAAAGTATTGTTTGAGTGCATGAAACATCGGAACAAACAGGAGCGGAAAAATTTGCAGAACGTGATATGATAATAGTATTTGGTCCAGTAGAGAAATTGGGACGATTTGAAAAAGAATTACAATACATGAGGTGAGAAAGCATGCAAATATCTAGCGATAAGATTTTAAATAAAATGGCAAGTGAAATTGCAAAAGCGAAAGGGAGTGACTCACGTAAAGCAAAAGAACATCTTTTAGTTGTTCGTGCATTATGTGATCTATTACTTGAAGAACAGCCAGAAGCTTCTGCATATGTTGAAACATTAAGAACAAACGTTGTGGCACCGCAAATGTCTGTTCAACCAATGGCTTCATTTTCAGGGGAGCCTGTATATGTGAAAGAGGATGATGCAAACGGAAACTCTCTTTTGGATTTTTAGACGCTAAATAGTTGGATTGTGCGAGGAAATTTTTTATTATAAAAGTAAAAAGAAAAAGGGGAATTCCAATGAAAATTTTCTTCTTATTAGGTTGTATTGCAGCAGCATTATCTGTTGCGCTTGGAGCATTTGGAGCGCACGGACTTGAAGGGAAAATCTCAGCGAAAATGTTAGAGGTTTGGAAAACAGGTGTTACATATCAAATGTTTCATGCAGGGGGATTATTTGTTGTTGCTTTATTAATGGATAAGATTCAATCTTCTCTTGTAGGCGCGGCAGGCTGGTGTATGGTAGCAGGTATTGTGCTGTTTTCCGGAAGTTTATACGCATTAAGTACAACTGGTATAAAATTTTTTGGTCCAATTACTCCGCTTGGCGGTGTAGCATTTATTGTAGGGTGGATTTTACTGGGGACTGCGATTGTAAAAGGGCTATAAGGTTCAACTAACCTCTTGGGCCCTTACAAATGGTTTGTACAGGGTAGAAATAAAACAAAAGCTGGCATATGCCAGCTTTTTCTTATTATCTTGGAGGATAAGTTGCGGGTTGCTGCGTTGGGAAGTAAATGATTTCTCCTGGGAATTCTACATAATCAAGATAGATCATAAGCAGTAAGTAACGTTTTCCAGACTTAGGGTCGCTTAAAATGATGTGATCGCGTCCTGCAGCCTCAATGATGCCTGTATAGGATTGTGTACCAAGTGTGCTGCCGCGCTCATATGTCATGAATATAGTTGCTGGTTTTCCTTTGTTTAAGCGAAGGATATTTTCAATATATGATTGCTCAAGTGGAAGCATCCCTTGAGAAACGGCAAGTTGTGCTTGTGCAGCTTGCGGCGTTGTTGGCATTTGTTGTCCTTGTTGTCCGGGCTGTGGTTGCATATATCCGCCAGATGGTTGATAAAATCCTCCCCCATAGTATGGGTTTTGTTGCTGAGCCATACGAAATCCCTCCTCTTTTCAGTTCACTAATACACACTTGGACAATCCTCAGCACTTGGTTGGAAAAAGCAATGATTTTTAAAGCGACCAGAGTTTTCTTGATTAAACCAAGTTGGTGGACAGGCGCCTCCTGGCCTAAAAAACCATAACGAAAAATTAGCGGGCCAGAATCGCTCTCCTTGAATCGTACGTCTTGCTAGAGCAATATCGCTTTCACGAGCACGCTGATAGAAGTAACCTTTTTGCGTAGCTTCAAATCCACCAGGGCTTTGAAATACCATTTGACGAAGGTTTCGGATTTTTTTAAAGTCTAAGCAATTCCCTCTTACGCGATTGACGCCAACATTTCCAACCATAAGCATTCCTTGAGGGCCTTCTCCCTCTGCTTCTGCCCGCATTAATCGGGCAAGCAGTTTAACATGTTCTTCTGTATAGGAAATAACAGCCATTTGTTTCACCTCTTTTATTACTCTGCTAGAGAAAAGGAAGTGTAGAACAATTACTAATTCATAATTATGAAAAAAGGGGTAGAGATATGACAACCAAACCATGTTTTAATATTTATCCCGCTATTCGTGGGCAGTAATACTCCCACCTCAAAATTCAGCGAAAGCATTGTCCAGCTCCAGCGGCTAGAATCGCAGGCCGTTTCGCCCCCTCGGACGAGGCAAAAAGCGCCTCTCTGTCAGGGGCGTGGGCGTCCTGCGATTCTGAGCGAGCCGCTTCCGCTTTTCTTAAGAAGTTAGGTGGGAGATAAACTGCCTGTAAAAGCCCGATTGGTGAGGGCTGATTAAAGTTTCACTTTATCTCGCTCTTTGCTGCATCTTAAGATTGGAAGAAGTGAAGAAGATAAGTGGGGATGACTACATATGAAAGTCTAACTGAGCAATTCTCCTC